>URXG01000001.1 GCA_900551715.1 uncultured Blautia sp.
TCTTAATATCCAAGATCATCCACCTCCAGATATTTCTGGGGATCATCCAGATATTCTCCAATAATTTTCAGGGAGGTGCCATCCTCACGCATCTCTTTCAGAGTCTGGTCCATCTGCTCACAGATTCCTCTGTCATCATCTTTTGCAAAAGCAACACCTATTCCGGTGAGCATCAGAGGTTCTTCCAGAATACGGAAATTTGCATCATAATCTTTCATATACTGGACAATAGATTCTTCATGTGCAGCAACTGCATCCACATACCCTTTTCCTAGAAAAGTATAGATCAGTTCCCTGTGCCCAAGACTGATCAGATTTTCCAGTTTTGGAATTTTCTCATCTGTCCTGTCCAGAAAGATGCCTTCCGGTTTGGTTGTGGACTGGACGGCAAGATTCTTTCCTTCCAGGTCGCTCAGCTTATAAATATCACTGCTCTCGTTTACGGCTACCACCTGACGGCTTGCTATGTATGGTCCTGCCCATCGGTAATCCTCAAGGCGTCCTTCCATGGAAAAACAGCCCATGATACAGTCAATCTCTCTGTTCTCTACCAGTTCTTTTTTCTCCTCCCAGTCAATCTGGACGATATCCACCTCATATCCCATTCTTTTGAAAGCTTCTGTGGCCAGTTCTACATCTATACCCGTCGGTACACCATCTTCATTCAGATAATTATATGGTGGATAGTTGTCGCTGCCGAGGGTGATAATGGGCTTTTCTGTTTCTTTTTTACTGCTGTCTGTATTTTTACACCCTGTCAGGATGACCGCAAAAATTCCCACAAGCAGAATGCCTGCAATCACTCTTTTTCCTTTCATTTATCTTCCATCCCTGCTGTTTTTTTGATATAAAAAAGCACTGTCTCACAGACAGTGCATCTCATTTCATGCAACTGGCTGCCATTTTACAGGCCCTGTAGCTTTGCGTCCCAGACTTTCATCTGGTTTGCCAATTTTTTATTATAACCTTTGTTCAGAAATATTTCAATCTGTTTACCATGTCATTTTATTGTTACTGTTCACTCCGTTCACAGTAACATTTTATTTTCTCCCTGTGATCCACAGGAAAGTACATGTAAAGATAATTCCCTTTATAATAGAAGTGACAGAAAGCGCCCACCAGATTCCACTGAGCCCCATCAGATCTCCAAGAATGATCGCCAGGGGAATCCTGGCACTGGTAAATGTAATACTGATGATACTGCAGAGCCTGGTCCTGCCAAGTCCGGACAATGCCCCAACTGTAGTCAGTTCCACACACATAAATGCTTCACTGAATCCAATGATCACCAGATATCCTACTGCTGTGGCGATAGCTTTTGGTTCGTGGAAAAATATCTCCGCAATGGGTCCGGGAAACAGAACGAAGGCGGCTGTGATCAGTAATCCCCAGATGCCTACTGTCCACAAAGATGCCCTGTATCCTTTTCGCACACGATCCATTTCTCCTGCACCATAATTCTGTGCAATAAAAGCATTCAGTGCAGCACCAAAACCATCTGCTGTATTCCAGGAAATAGACTCTATCTGACCTCCCACTCTCTGTGTCGCCACAGCTTCTGCACCAAATCCGGATACCATGCGCGTCAACACCATAGAAATCGCACAATATGCCATACCCTGAATGGCTGTGGGAATTCCGATTTTGCAGATTCCCTTCAGATATTCCTGAGGGATTCCGGCAAAAATCTTAATACCTTTCAGCACATTTTCTTTTTTCTGTATGAATATCCCAAGAACCATGATGCTCATAACGATAGCCTGTGCAGTGACAGTAGCAATGGCTGCACCAACTACCCCCAGCTTCGGAAAGGGTCCCGGTCCCAGGATCAGTACCGGATCCAGGATCATGTTGGTGCCAAGACCTACCAGGTTTGCCAGAAAAGGAGTTCTGGAATCTCCCTGTGCTGTATAAAGTCCTGTCAGGGTCAATGTAAGAAACGAAAATACGATCAACCCACAGGCAATCTGGGTATAAGATACTGCTGCCTGATATGATTCCGCATCCTGCAGTTGAAAAAATCCTACCATCTGCCTGGCAAAAATAAGACATACTGCTGCATAAAGCAATCCCATAATTGCCGATAACTGTACAGCTGCCTGTGCAAACTGATGGGCTTTTTGTTTTTCGCTCCGTCCAATGCACTGGGCAACCTGTACCTGTCCTCCCATTCTTGCCATGGCTGCCAGCCCCTGGGAAAGCCAGGTAAACATGCCTCCTACTCCAACGCCGGCGACTGCTTTCGAGCCAAGAAGACCGATCCATGCCATATCTGTAATGTTATAAAGAGTCCCAAGAAACGAAGATGCCATAATGGGGATGGCAAGCTTTGTCAATGTCTTCAAAATGGGACCTTTTGTTAAATTTCCTTCCAATATTGTTTCCTCATCCTGTAAAAATTCGACATATTTCATGTCCTGTTGTAACTATGATAGTGCTGAACAGTTACCTGTTACCATTATAACAGATACTGCTACCAATACGGAAGTATCTTATAAACTTTTATCAGGAATCCCCCACATAAAGGGTTTACACTTCTTTGAAATACCGTTAAAATGATTAAGGATTTACACTTTTTACTGGAATACCAATTACAAATATAAACTACAAGGAGCTTTTGAAAATGGAATTAGTAAAAGGAAGACCATCTGACACTGCCGACAGATTGGAAAAAGAAATCCGGGTTTATGATCTCCTGGATAAACTGAATGTATCTTATGAAAGAGTTGACCATGAGGCAGCCATGACTATGGAAGCCTGCGAGGAAATTGACCGCACCCTTGGTGATGATACCTCTATCTGCAAGAATCTGTTTCTCTGCAACCGCCAGGAAACCAGTTTTTATCTGCTCCTGATGCCCGGGGACAAACCTTTCAAAACCAAGGATCTGTCCTCTCAGATCAACTCTGCCCGGTTATCTTTCGCCAAGCCGGAATACATGGAAAAATACCTGGATATTACTCCAGGCTCTGTCAGTGTGATGGGACTGATGAACGATTCAGAAAAGAAGATCCAGCTGCTGATCGACAAAGACGTACTGAACCATCCTTATTTTGGCTGCCATCCATGTATCAATACCTCCAGCCTAAAATTCACCACCAGTGATCTGATGGACAAAATTATCCCGGCTATGAAGCATGAACCTGTTATCGTGGATCTGCCTGTACCGGAAAAATAACTTTCATACGGAGAATGATTCAATGAAAAAACAACTGAATTATACAAAAATCCTGCTGGAAATGCTGATCCTTACAGTAGCTGTAGCCATTATCGCTGCTGCTGTTTATTTTTTCCTGGTACCAAGCCATACTTCTGTCAGCAGTATTTCCGGTCTTGGAATCGTCTTATCCAACTTTGTACCACTGCCTCTGTCTGCCATCACCATGATCCTGAATGTAGTTCTTCTGATCATCGGCTTCCTTACCTGTGGAAGGGAATTCGGGGTAAAAACCGTCTACACCAGTATCATGCTTCCTGTTTTTCTGGGGCTTTTTGAAAAAGTTTTCCCGGATTTTGGCTCTATGACCAACAGTCAGGAACTGGATGTTCTCTGCTATATCCTGGTGGTCAGCGTTGGACTGAGCATTCTTTTTAACAGAAATGCTTCCTCCGGGGGACTGGACATTGTAGCAAAGATCATGAACAAATATCTGCATATGGAACTTGGCAAAGCCATGTCTCTTTCCGGTATGTGCGTAGCTCTGTCTGCCGCACTTGTTTACGATAAGAAAACCGTAGTCTTAAGTATCCTGGGAACTTATTTCAACGGCATCGTTCTGGACCATTTTATTTTTGACCACAACATCAAGCGCCGGGTATGTATCATCACCCGGAAAGAAAAAGAACTCCGGGAGTTTATTATTCACGAACTCCACAGCGGTGCCACGATCTATGAAGCATACGGTGCCTACAATATGGAGAAACGCAATGAGATCATTACCATTGTAGACAAAACCGAATATCAGAAATTGATGAATTTCATTAACAAACTGGACCCCAAAGCTTTCATTACCGTTTATAATGTTTCCAATATGAAATACCAGCCCAAAGTATAAGATTATAAAAACCGCAGCACCTACCATTCGGAAAGTACTGCGGTTTTATTTTACATGGAAATCCAGCCAAAAGCATTTGCTACTGAGCTGAAGAGTATGATCGCTGCAAAAATCGGGCAGAGATAATTTATCATAAAGTTAAAAATATTTTTTCTGCGGAAATTACCGCCTTCCTGCGTAACTTCCTCTTCGATCTTCTGAACTCCAATGACTCTGGATACCAGAAGGCAGGTAGCGATAGCCGCAATCGGCATCATCACAGAGTTGGTCAGGAAATCAAAGAAATCCAGGAACTGCATTCCAATGATCTTCACGAAAGCCAGCGGTCCATATCCCAGAGAAGACAGGCTTCCCAGAATGATCATAATGATACCCACAATTACAGTAGCTTTCTTACGGCTCCATTTCATTTCATCCTGGAAAGTGGAAACTGCACTTTCTGTCAGGGCGATGGAACTGGTCAGTGCTGCACAGAGCACCAGCAGGAAGAACATGATTCCTACAAAAGTTCCCATTCCCATACTTGCAAATACTTTCGGAATGGTAATAAACATCAGTGACGGTCCTGCCTGAAGAGTATCCGGATCACCACCGGAAAATGCAAAGACAGCCGGAATGATCATCAGACCTGCCATCATGGCAATCGCTGTATCAAAAATCTCAACATTTGTAGTAGAACCTTCAATAGAAACATCTTTTTTCATATAGGAACCGAAGGTAACCAGAATTCCCATAGCAATAGACAGCGAATAAAACATCTGTCCCATGGCAGCTACTACTGTCATCCAGGAAAAATTAGCAGGATTGGGCACAAGGAAATATTTTACACCTTCCATAGCTCCCGGTCTTGTTACTGAATAAACTACGATGACCACTGACAAAACTACCAGAACCGGCATCATAAACTTTGACACACGCTCTACACCATTCTGTACACCTGCATAAATGATCAGTAACGTAATCAGTGAGAAAGCAATAAAACAGACTTCTGTAGATACTCCACCGGAAATAAATTCAGAAAAATATCCATCTGTTGCAAGTCCTGCACTGTTCCCCTTAATATATTCCACCAGGTACTTGATTACCCAGCCGCCGATTACAGAATAATAAGGCACGATCAGTACCGGAATTATGGCATTGATCCAGCCACCGAAAGACAGCCATCCGGATTTGCCAAATTTACCAAAAGCACCTACCGGGCTTTTTTTTGTCATTCGTCCCAGTGCAGTCTCTGCCATGATCATGGTATAACCAAAGGTCATAGCCAGGATGATATAAATCAGTAAAAAAATGCCGCCGCCATACTTCGCTGCAAGATACGGAAATCTCCATATATTTCCAAGTCCAACAGAAGCACCGGCTGCAGACAGCACGAATCCCAGTTTACCTGAGAACGTACTTCTCTCATGTTTGTGTTTTTCCATAAATTTTCTTTCCCCTATCCATAGTTTCTTTGTAAGCAGACAGCAGGATTCTGTTTCCGCCATCTGTCATACCCTTGCGAACTATTGTCTGTAAACAGTTTGCACTCTTCTGATAATACCATGGATTTTCCTTCCAGGCAAACAATATATTAAAAAAAACACAGGCTGAACAAACAACCTGCGTCTTTTTGCGTATTTTATTTCACTCTCTTCAGTTCATACTGTCTGGTGCCCAGGCCAATCTTTTCTGCCTGATCCAGAGTTGCCTTCCACTCAACATTCGGGTTGGAATCTTTGAAGTGGTCGTGGTGGCAGTGCCATCCTGGTTCTGCCAGATGTTCTCCAAGCTGGCTGTCGGGCATAGGTGTAGCTTTCAGGCAGGCATCTGCACATGCCTGATCCAGTGCAACCGGGTCAAAACTTGCAAACATTCCGATATCCGGAAGAATTGCTGCGTCATTTTCTCCATGGCAGTCACAGTTAGGGCTGATATCCTGTACCAGAGATACATGGAAACATGGACGTCCATGACAGACAGCCTGTGCATATTCTGCCATTTTACGATCCAGAAGCTCATTGGCACTGTTGTTGGGATTGTAGATAGCGTCAAAACCACAGGCACCGATACAACGTCCGCAGCCTTTACATTTATCATAATCTATGACTGCTTTTTTGTTTACATAAGTAAAGGCATCACTGCCGCATTCTTTTGCACAACGCTGGCATCCACGACAAAGCTCTTCGTTTACTGCCGGCTTGCCACTTGCATGCTGCTGCATTTTGCCTGCACGACTGCCGCAGCCCATACCGATATTCTTAAGTGCTCCTCCAAATCCGGTAGTTTCATGACCTTTGAAATGCGTCAGACTGATAAAAATGTCTGCATCCATGATCGCATGACCGATGAGGGCTGTCTTACAGTATTCACCGTTTACTACCGGCACTTCCACCTCGTCTGTTCCACGAAGTCCGTCACCAATGATCACATGACAGCCTGTGGTGATGGTGTTAAATCCGTTCAGGGCAGCACAGTCCAGATGATCCAGTGCATTCTTTCTGCTGCCTGGATACAGTGTGTTACAGTCTGTCAGGAAAGGTTTACCACCCTGTTCTCTGCAGAGATCTGCCACAACCTTTGCGTAGTTCGGGCGAAGGAAAGCCATATTTCCCAGTTCTCCGAAGTGCATCTTGATGGCAACAAACTTACCTTCCATATCCATATCTTTGATGCCTGCTGCAATACAGAGCTTTTTCAGTTTGTCCAGCCGGCTGGTTCCAACCGGACAACGAAAGTCTGTAAAATAAACAGTAGATTTTTCCATTTGTGATTCCTCCTGTTGATTTGTTAAAAATTTTATTAAGAATATTTTACCTGTAAATCAAACCATGCGTCAAGTATCTTCTGACATCAAAAGGACCCCTGACCTGAATCAGGGATCCTTTTTTAACTTGTTATTTCTTTCTCTTTCTGGATCTGTAACCAATAAATCCGATGATCACAACTGCTGCTGCAAGAAGCACTACCCAGATTGCGATGTTGGTATTATCGCCTGTCTTAACAGGATGCTGTGAAGTACTATTGCTGCCATGTGAACCTGGTTGATTTCCACCGTTATTACTGTTGCCAGGTGCCGGTGTTGGTGTATTGGTTTCAGACGGAGTCTTAGTCACTGTCGGAGTGGCAGTATCTTTGCTGTTGGTCAGAGTAATGGAACCCTTATACTGTCCTTTTCTTGTGACTTCCAGATTACCTTCACCACTGATCTCGTATGAGAATTCATCCGGGTCAAGGATATTACCATCTTTATCCGTTTCTTTGATCACAAAAGTTACTTTATCCGGTTCTTCGTTTTCAGCAAGCGGGATCTCAGCTTCCACAGTATCATTCTGTATCAGTTCCACATTCTTGATCAGTGTCAGATCACCATTACTGTCCTGAGTAAAGACACCTGCATAGAAGGTATCGTCCACTGTCTTCTGCTGACCGTTGACCAGCACCTTCTTGGTGATCTTGATACGGGCACGAAGGGAAAATCCATCCGGCAGATCATAGTAATAGTTGTTTACATAAGAAACTGTCCGGGGTGTGGAAGTCTGGTTTACCACAGCCGTATTATTTTCATTTTCGGAACTGTCAGTAACATTGTAGTAGAACAGCTTGCCATCTTTCATTTCTATGGCATTATTCATTGCCATTGGATTACCATTCTCATCAAGCTCAAAGATATAATAAGTGCCATCTGGAATATTTGCGTAAGAGGTATCTCCAGTCTCTGCATTCTCGATGTGAATATCTTTCATATAATCACTGCGGAAAGGAATCGTCCCTTCTTTATCAAGGAAAATGCCAACTTTGTATGTAGCATCTTTTGCACTTACAGGAACGATCGCATAATCATTCTGTGTGTCAATGAAATAAAGTCTCTTTGTTACATTAATTCCTGTCTCAGCAGTATTGGACGCACATTTCGGATAAGCCTGCACCTGATAAGTCCAGCCTGTGCCTTCCTGTGCAAAAGGAACGGAAAGAAGCATCGGTGCAACAGAAACCTTACCATTCGGATCGCTCTGAACGATCAGGTACATACCCTGTTCCAGGTTATTGTAGACTACTTTACCCTGTGCATCAGAAGTCTGTTCCTGATAAGTTATACCAGCCTTCTCTACAGCCTTGGAAAGTGTCTCTGCTGTTTCCAGCCATACACTGGCAGCGGAACCATCCAGTGCATCAAAATCAATTCCTGTAGAAGCCAGAGCACTGTCAATGACAAAATGAACATTTCCGTCATATTCCACACTGCTTACTTTATAAAGCCTCAGCCCTACATTCGCCAGTGGAGTCTGATTTCCATCTGCATCTGCTTCCTGAAGAGTCAGTTCAAAACTTCCTTTCTCATCAGGAAGATAATTGTCTGCCTGAACTTTTCCCGGAAGGCATCCGATCAGCATGAGTACAGCTCCCAGGCAGGCAAGCAGTTTATTCCAATATTTTAATTTCTTTTTCCATTGTCTCACCACTATCGGCCTCCTTGTTGATTCTGCAATTTACAATTACGCTTCTTTTTTACTGTTCTTTTTATTTTTGTGGCGAACCACCAGATAAATGATCACGACAAGGATCACAAGTGCTACCAGACCAGCCGCAGCTACCATCTTCGGATCTACCTTGGCCAACATCTGTGCCGGTGTTTCGTCTGTTGTTTCTTCTTCTACATAATCTGTACGGATTCCCCGGATAAGAAGTCTGTGTGTATTAACTCCATAAGGAGTACAGGTTACCAGTGTTACATGATCCTCTCCCGGAATGATATCCAGTTCACTAGTTTCCTCCGGCAAAACTGTCTTGATCTGATCTACTTTGTAAGCCAGTGTCTTGCCCAGCACATGGATAAGAAAAATGTCTCCTTTTTCCATCTGGTCAAGGTCTGTAAAAATCTTGGCACTGGGAAGTCCACGATGTCCTGCCAGAACTGCATGAGTACCTTCGCCGCCTATCGGAAGGCTGGTGCCTTCTACATGACCAACACCCTTTTCCAGTACGTCGGTACCAAGTCCATGGTAGATCGCAAGAATTACCTTTATCTTCGGTATCTCAATACTTCCCATAAGACCGTCACCGTTAGGATCAAGAACCTGGTCATAAGGATGGCTGAGTACATACTCATCATTTTCATCAAAAGCATCCAGGACTGTGTTTACTTCATGATGATCATTATATTCCTGAGCTTCCTGCCAGAGCTTCTCGTATTGGTCTTCTGACAGATTGCTGACTGACGTATCATATTTACTGACCAGCTGTGCATTGCGGTACTGGTTCCACATATCACTGATGGTAGGATATGCAAAAATGCCTGCACCCACTAGAAAGATCAGTATGATAAATATATTGACAAATATTGAACCTTTTTTCTTAGTTCTTTTTTTCATAAGCTATTTCCTGTGTTTCCTGTTTCCCATGCGGTTCATCGCTGTGACGATCACAACCGCAATTACAATTCCAATTATAACACAGAGTGCCAGCATTAGCAGGCTTGGATTACTAAATCCGGATACTTTCTGTTCTGTCTTTTCGATTTCTTTGGCTTCTTCGTAAGTGGTACGGTGTCCACGTACAAGGATTCGGTGAGTGTTTACTGCATATGGTGTACAGGTTACCAGGGTCACATAATCTTCGCCTTCTGTGATTGCCAGAGAGGATGTCTCCTCCGGAAGAACTGTCTGGATCTGATCTACTTCATAGGCAAGAACCTGATCCAGTACATGAAGATAAAAAACATCACCTTCTTTTACAAGATTCAGATCTGTAAAGAGCTTCGCACTGGGAAGTCCTCTGTGTGCGGAAATAATACAGTGAGTGTCTGGTCCTCCTACCGGAAGACTGCTTCCAAACAGATGACCTGCACCTTTCTCCAGAGATTCCTCTGTAGTGTAATGATAGATGGGGATAGATTCTCCAATCACCGGAATCTCCACATATCCCATCATGCTATCTCCGTTAAGGTTCAGAAGGGATTCATAAACAGGATCTGTCTGACCATCTCTTACAGAGAATGCATCAGGAACACTTTCCTGCTTGATCTGTTTGTTATATTCCTCTGCTGCTTTCCACATTTCCTGCAGTTTCTCTGAGTTATTATCAGAGGAAACACTGCTGCTGTATTTGCTGATCAGCTGACTGTCTCTGTACTTGTTCCATAAGTTACTGACTGTAGGATACAGCAGTATGGACAGACCTACCAGAAACAATAAAATAAATCCGATATATTTTTTGCGATTCTTTCTCATAGGTTTCTCCATACTGTTGTTTTTGTTATTATTTATCATCCGGTCTCCGAAGAGACCGGATGTAAATGTCAGGTTATTTTACTGCTTTGCTTCTGTTACTTAAATCAGATGTTTCTTATTCCTGAGTTTTTTTGCGGCTCATGAAGAATGCACCAGCTGCGCAAGCCATAAGTACAACACCTACGATTGTGAAGAGATATGTACCCATACCACCTGTGGATGGAAGTTCACCGAGTTTGGTATTTTCAAATCCGAATGGATTACTTGGGTGATCTGCATCATTTACAAGTGTTGTAACTCCATCCTTTTCGTTATAAGTGTAATGTGTTTCTGCGCCATTGATATCTACTGTGTATCCGGTAAGAACATCTTCTGCAAAGGAAGCTGTAATCTTAACCTTAATTGCAGTTGCAAGAAGTTTGTAACCTGTAGGAGCCTTTGTTTCCACTAAGTAATATTCAACATCACTGTCAAGTCCATTGATTTCAAGTCTACCGTCTTTATCTGTTACAAATGTGCTTTTTCCGCTTGCATTTGTAAATAAATCTCCTGTAGCGCTTCCGATATGAAGCTGGAATTCAGCACCGTTAAGAAGTTCTGTCTTTTCAGTCTTTGTAACTTCACCTGTTGTTTCATTATAGCTAACTCCACCATCGGTGTTAATCTTGATAAATTCACCAGTTTTACTTGGTGTTCCCTCACCTGCTCTTCCTTTAATAGTTGTATCAATACCAAATGTATAATGTTTAGTTACATCTGTTTTACTGTGAGTATTATTATTTGCAGAATACTCAAGTTTTGCTGTGTTAGTATTCAAATCTACAGAATATTTTGCATTTGTAACTTTTGCGTAATATGTGATTGTAATCTTCTGTCCTTTATGTGCAAGAATCCATCCATCACCAAGCGGTGCTGGAGTTTCACTATTTACAGTAAATTCTGTTGCGCCATTCAATACTGCTGCATTAACAGCTGCTGTTAAAGTATCATCAGCCTTTCCTGCTACAGTTGCTTTTACTTCATGATCTTTGTCTACAACAAGTGTTAAACCATTCAGTGTATCATTGATTGTATACTTAATATTCTGTTCGGTTGTTTTATAGTTTGGAATATCTGCTTCAATTTCAAACTGAATGATATCACCATACTGAACACCTTTAACCTCAGGAGTTAAAGCTTTTTTTGTAATAGTAGCTTCAGACTTCTTCATGTAAGTAACGCCATTTTCTACCATTTCTCCTGACTGATCAAGTGTTCCGTATTTAAATCCATTTGGAGTCTGCTCAACACTGATAACTGCCGGGTTATATAAATACTGTGTAGAACCTTCTACAATAACCAGCCACATACCAGCTTCTGTGAATTCATAAGTAAAATCTCCCTCACCAGACGGTCTCTGGAATTCAACTTGAGTACCACCAAGAATAGTTTCATTTACAGACAGATCCTGAATTTCAGTAGGTGTCGGGTTAGATGGATCTGCCGGTTTTCCGCTTACTATTGATTCGTATGAACCATTTGCATTGTACTTAACAATTTTATATGCTTTTACTTTAACATTAGATCCATTTTCTACATTTTTAACAGTCGCATGACCAGATTCGGTTGTAGTTGTCCCTTCATCTGCTGCGAATACGGTTGCGCACATAGTCAGCACCATGATCGCTGCCATTAATAATGCGCTAATCTTTTTAAAATATTTTTTCATTCTGTCATCCTCCTAACATTTTCTTTCTGGTTTTTCTCCCTCCGGCAGCTCTTAGATAAGAGCTGCCTTTCAATCAATGGGTGCTTCCGAATCTTGCTTTGTCCTCCTTTCGTTTATTGTTTATAAACAACAGGAGTGCAGCTGTAATAAACGCCACGCCACTGATTGTAAACCCATAAATTCCAGGTCCACCGGAGCTTGGAAGGGAGTAGAGTTCGGTATTTTTGATTGTTAATACCAGATCGCCTTCATCCAGTGTCCACATGGTCTGTGTTGCTTCTTTATTAGTTCCATTTTCATTGGTAAGTGTAACCTTACCATCTTCTACTTTGAAGTAAATGCTTGCGCCAAGTAAGCTGTAACCTTTCGGTGCTTCAATTTCTGTAAGTCTGTATCTGCCTGCCAGTAAATTCAGAAGTTCTCTGGCATCCCTACCATTGTCTACTGTAATACTGTCATAAGCATCACTTACTGATTTCCAGCTGTCTTCGTCTTCGTTTTCGCCCTCGGCTACTTCCCATTTCTCAAGTTTAAATCTGGCTCCGGTAAGATTATTCGTACCATCTTTATCAACTTTCTTCAGATCCAGGTCTGTGGTGACTAACGTATTGTTGTATGCTACAAGACCTTTCACTCCGCCATCTTTCTCATCATAGGTGTAACATTTCTTACCGTTCGCATCATTTCCTACCTTGATTACATCTGTGTCAGTTGCGCTGTTGTCCATCTTATAACCAAGTTTAAATGTCACTTTATAAGAATTGTCATCCGCTGTTGAATACTTACAGTCGGTACCTGCTGTCTGATTATTTTTCACTATGACATCAGCACCTGCTGTTTTGTATTCCTTTGGAACCTTGATTTCTTCTACTTCGTAGATTCCCCGGGAAAGATTTGTAAGTTTAGTTACATCTGTAAGGCTGGCTGTAGTCTGTCCTGCCGGAACTGTGATCTTCACTTCCACTGGTGTGAACTTTTCATCTACATTACCATCCTCAGATTTCTTTGTTACTTTGAAAGTAAACTCCTGATCTTCTGTTGAAGGAACAGGTTTATTATCCTGATCCACCAGATTCTTGGTGATTCCGATCTCACCGGATTCAACTTCGACTTTGTAAACACCATAGGTACGTTTTGTTTCTTTGTCACTGTCGTCTACATTTGTTGCAGATGCAATATATGTGTCTCCTGTTTCTGTTCCTGCAAAGTTTCCACCGGTATTACCGTTACTTTCAGTTGTCGGTTTCCCTGCGTCGTAGGTTACTTTGATGTAATACTCTGTGGTAGCTGCTGGATGATCAATCAGATTTTCCATATCAGGATTTTGGATCTCGTTTGTACATTCTTTATCTCTGTACCACTTAACTGTTACCTCTCTTGCATCTACTTTGACATCATCATAAGATGTTGTTGTATTGGTTTTGTCAAACAACTGATTCAGGATTTCAGCTTCTGTCGGAGTCTGATCGCCTTTGTATATGGTAACGGTTTTGTTTGCCACTTCCATATTTACTTTGACATTGACTGCCGGGAACGGTAAATCAACCTGTTCGTATCCTGTATCAATCATTGAGCCTGGGGCGTTGGTTGTTACGTTGTTTCCACCAATGTAATTATCTTTTGCTTTTACTGTGATTTTGTGTTTCCACTCACCTCTTACCTTATTAGGAATCGTTTGATCTGTCCATTCAATGTACTGATTTCCGGCATCATCAAATTTTACAGTTCCACCATTCTTTAATTTTACTACGTTGCCTGTTGTAATCGGCCGCCCATTATCATCAAGGATTTCAAATCTGGGGTCAATTACGTCTTTGATCCTGACTCCTGTAAGATCTATGTTGTTGGTAATTGTCTGCTGAATTTCTTTGAAGATTTCGCCAAGTGATGTTGCTGTATCAGCAGTTTTGGCACATCCCGGAGATGCAATTCCCGGGTAATCGGTTGTTCCATCACCTGCAAGGAATTTTGTTGCATCATCATCAAGTGCGAATCCAATGGTATACACTGTATAGCCAGCTTCTCTTAACTGACTTGCTGCTGTGTTAGCATTACTTACTGCATCTGAATCCCAGGCATTGTCTGTTCTGTCTCCTGTTGGTGCTCCATCCGTAAACAGAACTACATATTTAGGATTATCATTTTTTTCTTTGTCTAACAGTTCTTTTGCTTTATTTAATCCAATAGCCGGTTTTGTACCGCCTCCAGATTCTAAACCGTCCGCAAATTTAATTAATGAATCCTTATTGGAGCCAACTGAAAGCATTTCCTTTGTTGAACCATTATTCTTATTGCTTTCATGAGTACTGCTGAACGCTGTTATACCAATCTTGCTGTCTGGTGATTTTGCTGCTGTATCTGTTATAAACTGATCCACAGCATTCTGTAAAGCTGCAAGTCTGGTTTGTGAACTTCTTGAATAGATTTTACAGTTACTGTATTCTGAATTAGTTGCTTTATTATTCCGGTCATCTCCGACGAACCAATAACCACTGTAGTAATTGTAATAATAATACTTCAGACTTTGGTAAGAGCCATTTACTTCTATATAATAAGTTATCCGGGTACTTAAATTCTTTCTTCCAGCATCTGTATTGTCGGCAACATATGTGTATTTATATGTTGATTTATCCATTGAACCAGACACATCCAACACAAGCATAATATCTGCTACTACTTTTTTTGTTATGTCACTTGTACTGGTACTTGTTGAAGAAGCTGTAATCTCAATATCGTATGTTCTCTTATTCCAGTCTTTTACTTTAGCTGTTTTATTAAATTCCATACTGGATTTGATAACTTCTTGTGGTTTTTCATTTAAGATTGTTTTTGGCTCTTTTACCGTTTCTCCTGCGCTGTCTTTCAGTGTAACTGTAACTTCTGTGTCACTTGTCTTCTTTGCTTCCACTGTCCATACATTGCCTGAAGTAACATATCCATCCGGTGCCTGAATTTCTTTCAGATAATAAGTTCCTTCCCGAAGTTTATTAAATGTTACATTTCCTTCTGCATTGGAGCTTGCTGTTGCAACTAATGTTGTGCATTCCTGATCTGTGTAAAGACCGAATGTTGCTCCCTCCAGTGGTTCAGAATCTTTATTTACTTTCTTGAAGCTTAAAGTTCCAAGTGGCTCTGAAGTAACCTGTGAGATTGTTGCATTTGGAAGAGTGAAGTTCATGTAGCAGTTAGATGCTCCGGCACCTCGTTCCAGATAAAGAACTGTCAGGGTGTGAGTTGTTGTGTCTCCTTTAGTTAAGTATTTCCACAAATCGACAGAACCTTCCACTGCATTGTGTATACCACCAAGATCAATGACAACATCTCCTCCATCGAGGATTACCCACATATCGTCATCACCTTTAAACGTATAATTTAAAGGTCCTACATAATTTCCAACCGAGAATTCGATGTCATATCTCATTCCAAAGTAGTAATTATGATTGCCTGCTACTACATTTTTATCTGATGTTTCCCCTGATACAACATTTGTCCTGGCGCTTTCATAATTTACACTTACATTGTCTAATGGGAAGAAATTATATCCTGTAGTTCCATTATAATTTCCTGTTACGCTGTTACCATTTCCATCTTTAATTCCGGATAACTGATAAGTATCGCCAGTTCTTGTAAAGTCGAGCGTGTAATTCCTGTAGACGCGCCTCAGGTAACGTTCCTGATTATCAACTGTTACCTTTACATCAGAATCCGTAAACAATCCCGGATCTGCACAGTCCTTAAACCGTACACTTCCATCACTATTTAATCCATCCATCAAACCAGTGATCGTAGCTCCATTTGGACTAGTCCATCCGTTTACACTGTAGCCATTTTGGGTCCAACTATATTTTCTCTGTGTATAGGAGCTGTAATTATCACCACCGCCCATTGCAAATCTGTTACTGTCTTTATCAGTATAGTTGTCTTCCATATTTATGGAATAACTTTTTCCACCACTCTCTCCGGCTTTTACTGTGTAGTCAAAGAATGTAGGTGCTCCGGCAAATGTTCCGGTTGAAGGTGTGTAATAAATCTTAACTGTTGCATCCTGTGCCAGCTGAATCTCATCTACATTGCTATATGTACTGTCTGAACCGCTTCCTGTGCTGACAACCACTTCACTAATTTCCCAGTTTGTTGCTTTTTTAGGATTGAGCTTCTGTCCTACATGAAGTGTTTTGGAGACGTCATCAGCATATATTTTCTCATTTGTCTCTGCATTGTAATGCTCCACTGTAACAGTAATATCACCCTGTTTTGTATTTACAATTACATAAGTAGAAAAATGAGTGGTTTCAAATTCTACATTTCCTTCTTTGTTGATGCTGCCATCCATGTTTTCTACTTTTTCGTCCTGATCTACATGGTATACAGCTGCATCCTGTGCTGTCTCTTCATCAGGGAAGGAAACTTCTACTTTAACGGTAGCTCCTGGCTGAACTTCTTCGCCGTCTACCAGGAATTTGATATCGTAAGAGCGAATGTTTTCGATTGCTTTTTTCTCTTTGATTGCTTCTTCTGCAATCTGCTCTTCTGCTTCCTGGCTGAGTTCTACTGGTGTTACAGAAAGTTCTGCGTTATCTGGAAGGTCTGCCGGATCGGTAAGAGTAACTTTTACGTTTACTTCATCACTCTGGTAGTCATATCTGGTGATCTCTGCCGGTGCTTCTTCGGCAGGAACTTCTTCTTCCTGATTTTCATCAAGAACTATTGCCATGTCGCTTCGGACGTAAGCGGCTGTATCTGCTGTGTAAGATACTTTGTACCATGTGCTCTCATCTTCTGCTGTTACTGTTTCCAGAAGCGGGAACTGTGTACCTGCTGTTGTAATTGCCAGGATCTCGGCTTCTGTTGAAGGAGCTTGCCGAAGATTAACTTCGTCTGCTGTAATCTCTATAGTTCCGACTGGTGTAACTTCCTGAGTTCCTTCATTACCAGTATTATCCGTTGTTTCTGTTGTGCTGCTCCATACAAAGGCGAAAACAGCGGTATCTGCTGACTGAAAACCTGCTCTCTGAAGCTGTTTGTTTTCGTTTGTTTCCAGTGTCGCTTTATCTTCTTCGGCTTTGAGTTCTGTCAGCTCATATTCGGAAGTTTCTTTGTTTTTCTTAAGTTCTGCTGCTGAAACTGTGACTTTGGTCGGGTCTGTCAGTTCCGGAGCTGCTGCTTCTTTGTACTGGAAGCTGTAAGAAACTTTTGCAGCAGGTTCTGCCGGGTTACCCTCTGAATCTGTGAAGGATATATTATATGGAAGGAATCCTTCAAGATTTTGTGCTTTTGTCTGTAGCAGTTCTGTCAGTCTTGTGTTCAGAGTGTTGTATTTTTCTGTTTCTTCAGCATCCTCTGTATTGTTTCTGACCTGCTTCACAACCAGCTGTGCACCTTCCGGTAATGCACCTGCCGGAGCTTCTGCTCTGACTTCTACGGTGTCATTATTGATCAGCTGAGTGTATGTGATTGTCTCTGCTGCAGAGTCATCTGAAATCTCCGGTTCTTCTGTAGTGAGCTCCTGCTCATCCAGGTTATCTCCGGAAGAGAAGTCTGCCTCGCTGGCATCCTCTGCCTCTTCAGCAGATACCTCAGCCGGATCTTCCGAAATATCCTCCGACAGTTCCGTATTTATCTGCGACTCATCGTCTCCCAAATCTGCTGCCTGAGCCTCTGCACCGGCCTCTGCTGTCTCTTCTGCTTCAGTCTCCAGGTAAAGCTCATCACCAAAGGCGTATGCAGATATATGTCCCAGATCAAGGAACACTGTGGAAAGTACCAGAACCAGTGCACACATGAGACTTAAGAGTCTGCCGGGTAATTTCTGTTTCATGCCTCCTGATCGGTTTCTTATGAAATTCTTTTCATGTTTCCTTTTTTTCATGCTTAACATCTCCCACTTTTCATAAAACAGATGTACTTGTAAATAAAAAATGCAGGGCCAAAGAAATTCTTTTTTATCCCTGCAGCTGGCTGACCTTTTATTTAATCATAAAAAGACCCCTATAGCTTTGCGTCACTACGTTACCATAGCTTTGCCCTTTATTAATCTTTTAAGCTTCAATTTTGTAAACACTTTGTTTTCATTGATGTCATTATATCAGTTCAACTGTTTCGTAACCTCTTTCGCAACTCATTTTTTTGACAATTTTTGTAAAAAAATCGAAATTTCGCACTTTCCCCATCTAAGTCATACAAAAACGACCCTCCGGTAAGAGGATCGCTTCTGTATACATGTGTCTATGAAGTTAAGTAGAATGAAATTACAATAATAAGTTATAAGCTGTTATTCATACCTGCCTGATCGATGATCTTCAGAAATTCCAGTTCACTGTAAAACTCTTCCCGGGAAGCATCTGTCAGGTGATACACCACGCCCTGCCAGGTAGCACTCTGTCGGTACTGGACATAAACCGCAATGGTATCCAGCTGTCCTCTCTGTCCCAGTATCTTCTGGCAGATCTCCATATCCGGAGTATGAAGATATTTTTGGGAATTTCCGGAATATTGCTTCCTTTCACTGTAAGTTCGGAGCTCTACTGATGACTGGGGATAATTCAGGGCATCCATCAAAGCTCCCATCATTTTCATCAGTTCATGGGAATTTCTGAAATATACCGGTTCTTCCTGATAAAAGCAATACATTCTGCCATTTTTTTCTATGCCGTCTGTGCTGTCAATACAAATATTTACAAGATTTGGTGTAGCAATATTGATAGCCTCCTGCATCCTTATTCCTCCGTATGTAATGCATCATCCATAAGTCTCATCAATTCAAGGGCACTGCGAAACTGTTTCTTGCGGTTTGCTTCTGCCCAGGTTACTTCTCCCTGCCAGGTGGCGTTTTCGCAATGTTTGACATGCACTACAAAAGTCCCTGTCTGTTTTCTTTTGTTAGTTTTTTCTCCCAATTCTGTTCCCTCAGTAAGAATTCTGTCTATATAATATCCGTAAATCGTTTCGTGTATTACGCTCCCATAATCTGTCGTTTATTTCACTTTACTGTAAATTTACATCTATTATAGCAATTCTGCTCTTTCCTTACCTCTTTCTTATGGATGAATTTGAACAAAAATTCCAGCTTTCAGGGATATTTTTTTATTATTTTATGACCAGAGGCTTCTGTTTTTTGAAAACTTTTCTCTTTTCTGGAGGAAACATCATCACAAACTTCTCTGACAGAAGCAACATAATAATCTATCTGGACATTTTTCTTATTACCGGTCCGATTCTGAAAATCTTTCTCAATCCGGTTGGATACAATAGAACAGTTCTCCTGGCTGATACCGGTAAGCATTACCAGGTACTGACAACGGTTATATCTGGTATAAAAATCTCCTTTTCGTGCAGAATGCTGAATAGACTGGCGAAGAAATTCCGACATATTTTTTTCTTCTTCCTCTGTTACTTCCCTCCCACCAAAATCCAACGTACAAAGCATAATAAAAACTGAAATTCCTGTCCTTTCCATCAGCCGGCTGAATACGTGATAGATATCTACAAAGCTGGGGAAGGCACAATAATATGCGCCAGGTTCTGCTTCTTTTTCTTTAAGGCGGTATTTGATATCTTCAATGGCACCTGCTGCCTGTGAAGTCCTTTCTCCCATAAGACGAAATCTTTCCAGCATTCTGGGAGAAGGGGAAATTCCCATTTCGTCAAACATCAGCCTGACTGTTTTTTTGTAGACTTCCATACCTTCTTTGTATCTGGACATTCCGATAAGACTGTCGATCTCCCATATCTGCCAGTCATCAAAGGGATAAATATCCGCTGCTGCATGTGCTGCCTGGTAAAGTTCTTCGTATCGCTCTTCTGTTTTGAGATAATGGCACAATTCTTCCATACAGGTAACATACATATCCCGGAAACGTACATTCTCTACTGCCACCCAGTCTTCCCCGATCATGTCCGGCAAAAACTCTCCTGTATAAAGTCTGCCTGCTCTGGTCCAGATCTGTGCTTTTTCTTCTTTTCTTTTTTCGGCTTTGCCCTGAATGATCAGCTGTTCAAACTCCAGTACATCCACAGATACTTTTATCTGAGAATCCCAGGTACAGATTCCGGAATTGATAATTATGTAATTACTCTCTGGTAATCCGGCATTCTTCAGCTGTTTTCGCAATCTGAACAGAGTGTTATTCAGACTGCCGTTTTTGTTTTCTACTTCTTTCCTTCCATAAAGCGCCTCGATCAGTGCTGTCTTGGAAATACCACCGTCCCCTGTATGCAGCAGCATGATCTGCAAAAGCTGCATGGTTTTGGACGCAATATTACGGTCAAGTATAATTTCTCTGCCTTTATATTCTAGCGTAAATCCGCCGAGCATTCTTACTTTCAGTACATCCTGAATCATCATTAAGCCTCTCTTTCAGTATATCCTGCAAATTTTTACTCTTATAGTCACGTATCATATGTTTAACCATGATTTTATCATATCTTACTTTTTTGAGAATACCATAAGCATAATCTGCAATTTTGTTATCATTTTTTCCTGCATTTTTTATAATTACATACTAAAAGTCCTTTTTTCAGGATTCCTTTCACCAAAAATAATTTTTTTTATTTATATGGCGATTTTCTGTTTTATCAGCTATAATGATTGTTAATAAAAAAACATCTTAGTTGTGAACCAGCGATCTGCTGTGTCAGAATGGAGGAAAAAATGGAAATTGTTTGTTTAGACCTGGAAGGTGTACTGGTACCGGAAATATGGATTGCTTTTGCAGAAGAAACAGGCATTCCGGAGCTTAAGAGAACTACCAGAGATGAGCCTGATTATGATAAGCTGATGAAATATCGTCTTAATATTCTGAAAGAGCATAACCTTGGTTTGAAAGAGATCCAGGAAACTATCGCAAAGATCGACCCAATCCCGGGTGCCAGGGAATTTCTGGATAAACTGCGTGAAATGACTCAGGTTATCATCATCAGTGATACTTTCTCCCAGTTTGCAGGGCCTCTTATGAAAAAACTTGGTTATCCTACTATTTTCTGCAACTCCCTTGTTGTCGCAGACAACGGTGAGATCACAGATTTCAAGATGCGCTGTGAAAAATCCAAATACACAACTGTAAAGGCACTTCAGTCTATCGGCTATGATACCATCGCCAGTGGAGACAGCCACAACGACCTTGGCATGATCCAGGCAAGTAAGGCAGGATTCCTTTTCAAGAGCACCGATGAGATCAAGGCAGAACATCCGGAAATTCCGGCTTATGAAACATATGATGAACTTCTGGACGCCATTAAAAAAGTGATTCAGTAAAAAAGTACAACAGGCAGCAGTCTTTTTATGGACTACCGCCTGTTATTTTTCAGTCAATCAGATCGTTCTGGAACCGGGACAGGTGTTCATAAGGCAGGATCAGCCGACCTCTGTACAGTCCACAGCCATCATTGATCAAGCTGTTGTCCACTGCTGCAAACATGTTTACATCTATTTTGGACAGATCCAGGTTCAGAAGCTTCATTCCACGTTCGTATGCTTCATCAAAGTAAATACACTCTCCCTCCGGGATGGCGTCTCTTCTTGCCCGTTCTTCTTCCTGACGTTTCTCGTAACCTGTATGGTTGGCAGAACCGATCTCAGCTACATCGTCCATGGTCTTGGTGCGGATCTGCATCTCCATATAGCTTCTGGAGCTGTTATCATACAATGTAATATGAAGGGACTGATATCCCAGAGCCCCACGGTTACTGATATAATCCCGGTAATAAGGGCGCACCGCATCATCCATAAGAGGTGAAGTGCTTTCTTTTACACCGTAGGCCGGCTCCGGCGTAAAGCCTCTTTCTTCCAGAAATCCCGGCAGTTTGTTGGCAATCTGATAAAGGTATTTCAGCTCCTCTGTTTCCCGGTCAGCTCCTTCTTTTACATGACATCTGGGCAGGGAAATCACAATCCGATATGCGATAAAATCCCTGAAACAGCTGAGTTTTGCCTTAAGTTCTGATACCGGCGGATAGGTTCCATGTTCCATATAATAATTATAAATATATTCTACAATATATCCGTTAAACTTCTCTTCTGCGCGGATCAGGGACTTGATTCTTCCCTTGAATGTAAAGGCAAGAAAAGGATATTCATGTGCCATGTATTTATAAAATTCTCTGATCTGCTGGGACTGTGCTGTCAGGAAATCGTTATGCTCCAGCAGTTCTCTGATCTGCAGAAGAAAATTACAGTGCATCAGATCAATTTCATTGCGGTTGGCTTTGGCATCTTTGCGGAGGTCGCTGGTATATTTTCGCAGAATCCGAAATAAAGTATCCCCGGAATACAGGTAATCGTTTAAAGCTATCATGTGTATCGCCATCCTTTGTGGTAAATATATAATTTCTATTTTATCAGAAAGTTTTTGTTTCGCAAGCAAATTTATTGTAAAATCACTTTTTTACGTTGACATGGTAAATGAACAATGATAAAATCGTAAGCAAGACAAAGGGGTCCGCTGTAATAAGCGCACCCTTTTTTGCTAAAGTGCTGAGAAAAGGAGCGTAATGATTATGAAAAGAATGTGCTATTTGTTAACAATCGGTTTACTTGCAGGCACTATGACTGTCCCGGTATTCGCAGCATCTGATTCTGACTCCGGTAAGAAATGGACAATCGCAACTGACACTGTGTTTAAACCATTCGAGTACACTGACGATGCAGGGAACTTCGTTGGTATCGATGTTGATGTTCTTGCAGCCATCGCAGAAGATCAGGGATTTGAATATGAACTGAAGAGTCTTGGATGGGATGCTTCCATCGCTGCATGCCAGGCAGGACAGGCAGACGGTATGATCGCAGGTGCTTCCATCACTGACGAACGTAAAGACAGTGGCTGGATTTTCTCTGACGGATACTACAGTGCCACACAGAGCATGACTGTACAGAAGGACTCCGACATCAAGGGCTTTGAAGACCTGAAAGGCAAAACAGTAGGTGCAAAAACCGGTACACAGGGTGCTACCTATGCAGAAAGCCTGAAAGATGAATATGGCTTCGATATTACTTATTACGAAGATTCACCGACTATGTACCAGGCTGTTCTGGGCGGACAGGTTGTTGCATGCTTCGAGGATACACCGATCATGGCTTCCTCCATCAAAGACGGTGATCTGGCTCTGCAGATTGTAGAAGGTTCCGAAAGTGAAGGTTCTCCTTACGGATTTGCTATCTTTAATTCTGACAACCAGGAACTGATCGATATGTTTAATGCGGGTCTGAAGGACATCAAGGATAACGGAACTTATGACGAGATCATTACCAAATATCTTGGCGAAGATGCAGTTCCGGCAGACGATGCTGAAACTACAGAAGAAGCTTCTGAGGATGACGCTGCTGAGACACCAGAAGCAACCGAAGAAGCTGCTGAATAACTCGTTTCCGGTTTCATGAATATCATGTAACAATCGTTACAATATTTTAATACTACACGAATTACAGGGCTGCTGCATTTTGTGGCAGCCTTGTTTTTGAAAGGAGTTTTCCATGATACAGATTATAAGCAGATATGGAAATATGCTGCTTCTTGCCATGGGACAGACCCTTCTTCTGGCTCTGTGTGGTCTGTTTTTTGCCTGCATCTTAGGTATGTTCTTCGGACTCCTAAGTGTGCTGAAAAACAAAGTCTGCCGCATCATCGCTTCCATCTTCGTTGATGTGATCCGCGGTGTTCCCATGATCGTACTTGCGTATTTTATTTATTTTGGTGTTCCCTACTGTCTCAATAACATGATGGGATTCAGTTTTACCCTGACAGCACTTCAGGCAGGAACAGTCTGCCTGGCACTGAACTGTGGTGCTTATATGGCAGAGATCATTCGTGCCGGTATCCAGTCTGTGGATCCTGGTCAGATGGAAGCAGCCCGAAGTCTTGGACTTCCTTATTCCCGGGCAATGATCAAAGTCGTTCTTCCTCAGGCAATACGTACCATGATCCCAAGTATCATCAACCAGTTTATCATCACACTGAAGGATACTTCTATTCTGTCCGTCATCGGTTTCCCGGAACTGGTAAACACAGCCAAAAACGTAGTTGCCAACTCTTTCATGTCCTTCCAGACATGGGGAATTGTTGCCATCATGTACCTGATCATTATTACAATCCTGTCCAAACTTGCCAAGGTTGTAGAAAGGAGACTGAATCGTGGACGCAAATAACAGAAAAACAAAAATTCATATCTCCCATCTGAAAAAGAACTTTGATACTCTAGAAGTTCTGAAAGATATTTCTACAGATATTTATGAAGGCGAAGTGGTAGTTATCATCGGTCCTTCCGGAAGTGGTAAATCCACTTTTCTCCGATGTATGAATAAACTGGAAGAAATTACCGCCGGCAAGATCATTGTAGACGGATCTAATCTTACGGACAAACATATCAATATCAACAAAGTCCGGGAAAATGTAGGAATGGTATTCCAGCATTTCAATCTTTTTCCGCATATGAATGTAATCCAGAACCTGATGCTGGCGCCTGTGGACCTGAAGAAATCCACCAAAGAAGAAGCCCGTAAACGTGCCATACAGATGCTGGAAAAAGTAGGTATGCAGGACAAGGCAGAAGCTTATCCTGATCAGCTTTCCGGTGGCCAGAAACAGCGTGTGGCTATTGCCAGAGCTCTCTGTATGAACCCGGATATCATGCTTTTTGATGAACCTACCAGTGCTCTTGACCCTGAAATGGTCGGAGAGGTACTGCAGGTTATGAAGCAGCTGGCTGCTGACGGCATGACCATGGTTATTGTTACTCACGAAATGGGATTTGCCAGAGAAGTAGCTGACAGAGTCCTCTTTATGGATGGTGGTTACATAGTAGAAGAAGGCACTCCTCAGGAAGTTCTTCTCCATCCTCAGGAAGCACGTACCATTGATTTCTTGAATAAAGTACTGTAAAGATAATTTACACAAAAGAAAACCTCTCAGATCGTAATAACACTGAGAGGCTTTTTTGTACATATAACACCGGAGAAAAAACTCACAAACGAGATAAGCTTAACGAAAGATAGTCTGCACCAGTACCATATACAGGGCCGTACCACTGCCGATACTCAGAAGAGTGCTTTTTTTCCATTTATGTATCAGTATGATAAAAAGAATCCCTATAGCTTCCGGTATGCCATGTGTTCCACTTCCAGGCACATCTTTCAGGCAGTATACCACCAGCAGACCGATGACTGCGTAGGGAAGGACTGTACCTAGATACCGAATGTACTCCGGGGGATTTTTGCCCTCAGGAAAAATAACAAAAGGCAGAAAACGTGTTACCATAGTTCCCAGCACAACTGCTATTATGGTAATGATGCTCTGTGTTGTTGTCATAGTCATCTTGTTTCCACCTCCCCTTCTTTTCTCAGTTTCCACTTCCGTTCAAAGGTAAAGCATACAATAATAAAGATCATGGCAGGTACAATAAAACTGCTGCTTCCAAAGACCAACAAGCAAACTGCTGTGCATCCCAGTCCTACCAGTGCAGGTCTGTGGTCAGTAGTTTCTTCCCACTGGTTTACCAGCATTACCACAAACAGTGCTGTCATAACAAACTCAATACCTGTAGTATCAAAATGTATCACATACCCCAGAAGTGCTCCTGCTGTGGCACCAAACACCCAGTAAATCTGATTCAGCAGTGTTACAAAGAACATAAACCAGCCTCTGTCTATACCTTCCGGTGGTTCCACCGTACAGTTTACAGAAAAAGATTCATCGCACATCCCGAAGATAAGATAAGGTTTCTTCCAGCCTGTATTCTTGTATTTATCCAGCATGGAGATCCCGTAAAAAAGATGTCTGGCATTGACCATAAGTGCCAGAAGAAATCCATAAACAGGATTATAAGCTGATAAAAGCAGGTTGGCTGTAACAAATTCCATGGAACCTGCAAATATAAACATACTCATAAACAAAGGATATACAAAGGAAAATCCTTTACTCCTCATCATAAAGCCATAGGACATGCCCAGAAACAAAAACCCCACGCATATAGGAAGCGTATAGGGAAACGCCGCCCGTAATGCCTTTTTTCTCATAATAAATAATTCCTCTTCTTGTCATGCAAGTCCCTGGATCGCTGTTACTGTCCTGTTGTACTGGGCTTCTACTTCTGCAAACTTTTCCTGGCTTCCAGGTACGATTTCTCTGCCTCTCAGCAATTCTGTAAGCTCTTCACTGGGTTTGTAGAGATTATCAAATCCCAGATTCAGGCAGATTCCTTTCAGCGTATGAGCTGCACGAAAAGCCTGCTCGGCTTCTCCTGCTTCCAGTGAAGTTTTCAAGTCCTGAAAGCTTCCATCGGTAAGAAATTTAACTGCGAATTTTTTTATCAGTGCTTCGCTTCCAAGTCTTGATAGCAGTCCCTCATAGTCTGCACCCATTTGTTCATAACATTCTTTTACTGTCATTGTATTTTCCCCTCTTATACATCATAGATTCTCATATATTTTGCGGTTTTGCCCCCCCCCAGGAAACTTCAGTTCTCCGGATGCTACGGAAGTAATTTCTTTCTTCACATCTGTTGACATATTCTCCATCAGACGGCTGTTGGTATTTTCATATTCCTGAATATCTTCCATGATCTTGTTTTTCAGATCATAATCTTCACTTAATTCCATATCCGGCCGGATATTCACTTTCAGTTTGGTTTTGATTTCAGAAAGGCATTCCAGAAGGAGTGGGTTAAATGCTCCCTGCTTTTCACTTAAAATTAAATCTATAGCTTCCTCTGTAGTAAAAGTTCTGCCATATTTTTCTCCACTGATCAGTCTTTCGTATGCATCTGCCAGACCTACCACCTGAGCTGCAATGGGAATCTGTTCTCCTGTAAGGCCGTCCGGATATCCGCTGCCGTCATAACGTTCATGATGCCATCTGCAGATCTGATAGGCAACTTTTACAAGATCCTCATCTTTGTATACACCCATATTGTTCATCATGGATGCACCGATCAGCGTATGCTTCTTTGTTTCATTTCTTTCTGCTCTGGTAAGTTCCTTCTTATGAAGGATTTTATCGTCAACTCCTGTCTTACCAATATCATGAAGGGCTGATGCTGTAATGATCAGAAGCCTGTCGGACCAGTTGAGATTGTATCTGTCTGTTTTTTGCACAAGTCTCTCCAGAAGCAGACCGGTTATAGCACTTACATTCAGCACATGTGCTTCACTTTCCCCATTGCGGAACTCCAGGATCTGATTAAGAATCCCGATCATCATTCGGTTATTTTTTTCTTTTTCGTAAATCTGACTGGTGATCAGTGCGATCAGTCGTCGCTGCTTGGCATAAAGCTTGATGGTATTCACTACTCTTTGCCGTACAACTTTTGCATCAAATGGTCTGTTTATGTAGTCAGTTACGCCTAATTCATAAGCCTGCCTTACTGTAGCAGCAGAATCTTCACTGGAGATCATAATTACCGGAACATCTGTGATCCATTCATTCTGGTTCATATAATCCAGAACTTCAAATCCATCCATCACCGGCATGACAATATCCAGAAGGATCAGTGAAATACTGGTGCCATACTCTTTAAGTGTATCAACACATTCCTGTCCGTTGACCGCTTCCAGAATATCAAATTTCTCCCCAAGGATCTCTGTAAGGATGGCCCGGTTCATTTCGGAATCATCAACAATAAGAATTCGGGATTTTCTGGCATGTGCATTGTCTCTGGCAGCTGTGTCTTCCAGAACTTCTCGTCCCTCTGCTTCTGTTACTACAGAGTTCTTGCGGGTTTTTGCCTGATACATATACTGGTCAGCACGATGGATTGCAGATTCTATTGTCTCACTGCCGGTAAGCACACCACCGATACTGACCGAAAGTTTCAGCCTGTCATATCCGGGAACCTTTTCTGCATGAATACATTCCTGTATCTGCCGGAGTTTATTATCAAAAACATTCTCTATAATACCGGGCATCACAAGGAGAAATTCATCTCCACCGTAACGTACCAGCATATCAGTTTTACGAATATGCCGTCTGATCACCCGCACAACCGTATCCAGTGCCTGGTCTCCTGCATTATGGCCAAAAGTATCGTTATATACCTTAAAATCATCCAGGTCGATCATAGCTACACCTGCCGGCAGCATTTTGTTTCGGAGCTTATCTTCATAATATCTTCTGTTATATGCACCTGTCAGTGCATCTGTATACAGTTCCTTATTATATCCGGTAAGTTTCTTGATCAGTTCTTCGCGCCCGTCACTGTCTATCAGCACATCATCATCCAGTACATTGATCATTTCCATAATGTAAGGCGTTCCGTCAATTTCTATGTATTTGGAAATCACCTGATATATTTTGCTATCAAGGATCTCCAGCTTGGACTTCTGTGATTTATCCAGGAAAGCGCTTCTTGAAATACAGTTCTCACAGCGATGTGATCTCTTCCAGAAGGTGAAGCACTGGCAGTCAGCCGGTTCATCTGTATCTCCTGTTTTCAGCATATCTGTTCCCAGAAGACGCACGACTGAAAAAACTTTGCTCAGTTCTTTCTGCATTTCCTCCGCTTCCTGCTTTGTCATTGCAGCATCTGGTTTCATGTATTATTTTTCCTTCCATACTAGTCAGTTCATACGTTACTGTCATATAAAAAATCAGTAACTGTTCAGTAACCTCACAGTTACGAAAATCATTATATAACGTGCTTTTTATTATAGCATTTCAGTATATTAACGTAAAGTGGTATGAACAGAAAATCGAATGTTTATTCTGTTATATTGTTACTGTCTTTTTCTTCTCCTGGCTTTTTTCAGTCTCCTGCGGTATCTCTGTATCAGGATAAGACCGGTATATCCCACAACAACTATTACCAGTGCAAATACCGCTATGTGGAACAAAACCTCCAAAATCCTTCCAGAAGAAATACTCTGTGTTTCCGGAGCAGATGTGATCTCCGACTCCTGTTCTACGATTGTCTCAGTTTCTTTTTCCTGCTGCTGTGCTTTCTGAAATCCATAATTCAGAAGGCTTATGGTATCTTTGTAATGGGTCATCTCACTTTTCAGAACTACTGTCAGAAGTTCTTTATCTTCTTTTTTTGCTGCTGTTACCAAGGTGTTCCCTGCCAGAGCTGTGTATCCTGTTTTGCCGGCAAAGGCATAAGGATAGGAATACTCTTCGCCATTAATAAGCTGGTGCTCCATCTGTAAAGTGATCCCATCTACATTATTCAGTGTGGAAGAAAGCCGGTATGTCTTTGAGGAAGCGATCTTTCGTACTTCCGGGTTTTGAAGGGCAGCTCCTGCGATCAGTGCCATGTCATGGGCAGTCACCTGCTGCTCTTTATCATTTAATCCAGAAGGGTTCACAAAATTACTGTCTATACAGCCCAGTTCCGTTGCTTTTTCATTCATGTATTCCGCAAACTTCTCATTGCTGCCTGCCACATATTCTGCCAGTGCATTGGCTGCCTGATTGGAAGATTCCAGAAGCATGGCATACATGCATCCCTCCACCGTCAACTTGTCTCCCGATTCCAGCTGCAATGGATTGCCGCTGCCTTCCTCCACGCCATATACTGCATCGTGGGAAAAAACCACAGTAGCTTCTGGCTCTGTGTTTTCTGCTGTGATCAGTGCTGTAAGAAGTTTTACGATACTGGCAGGATAAAATTTTTCATCCGCATTCTTTTCATAAAGAAATTCACCGCTGTTCATGTCCATCACAACAGCTGCCTGAGCCTGTATCTCAGGTTCTTTCAGACTTCCCCCATATACATTTTGACACAGCAATAACCCTGCCAGAAGTCCTGCTGCAGTTTTATATCTTCTTTTCATGTCTCACGTCCTGTCTTTTGTCTTACTTATTACATATCCACCTGCAAATAGTTTCAGGTTCTATTAGCTTATCCATAATCTGTCATTTTTAAACCTTTTTCATTATATCATATTTTCTTAATATTTATGAAATGTTTTTTTAATATATTTAATTATTGAGAAATATATTATAGTAAAATCCGACATCCGAGCTGTAATATCCGTTTATGTTTTCTCTGTAAACTTCCCTGATTTCTGTAGAACAAATCTGTATTCTGTGGTACTCTAAGGAAAGAATTTTATTACAGAAAGGAAGATTTTATTATGCTTCAGGACGATTATATACTTCGGCAGATACGTGAAATGGTTCATGCTGTCATGAAAATGCTATTTAATGTCAATGCAACAGAACTCACTCCCGATGTACTGGAAGACCAGGATGTCAGAGATACCCTCAATGGTATGCTTTCACTTCTGGAAGAAGGAAATATAGACCAGGCAGAAAACCAGCTCTATGATATTACCTGTGACGGAGACCGCCAGAATCTGGAAATCGGACTTCTCTTTTACTATACCCTTAACGGAAAATCTGACGAGTTTCTGGAAGCTCATAATTTCAGCAGGGAAGAGATCATGACCGGAATCCAGGATCTTGCAGAAAGGTACAACCTTAGTGGCATTGCAGAAGCTTTCCGTACGGAAATCCTGTAACATCAGTGCCCAAAATTTTAAATTGGTAAGTACTTCATAATATACAAAGTATTTTTTTCAAAACATTGCACAATTTTACCCTTTAATGTTATAATAGTTTATCAAAAATAACCAAACCGGAAGGGGAGAATGACTTATGGAATCAAAAATGGTCAAAATCAAAGCACGTTATGACAATCGTATTGAACTGAAAGTGTACCCGGGACATTTTGCGACACCTCAGTCTCACATCACCCATTACATGGATCTTACAACCATGCGTACCCGTAGTGCAGAAGCCCGACGTATTGCAGAAGCTCTTGCAGACAATTATCAGGTTTCCACACCAGTTGACACTATCGTTTGTATGGACGGACTGGAAGTAATAGGTGCTTACCTTGCAGAAGAACTTACCAAAGCAGGTATCCATTCCATGAACGCTCACCAGACTATCTACATTGTTTCTCCGGAGTATAACAATGCAGGTCAGATGATCTTCCGTGATAATATCCAGCCAATGATCAAGGGCAAGAACATCCTTGTCCTCAACAGCTCTGTTACAACAGGAGAGACTTTATCACGTACTATCGAAAGTGTTCTCTATTATGGCGGTGCTATCCGGGGTGTGGCTGCAATCTTCAGTGCAGTTACCAGCGTAGCAGGACTTCCTGTACATGCTATCTTTAATCATCAGGATATCCCCAACTATGCCACATATCCGGCAACCAACTGTCCTCTGTGCCGCAACAGACAGAGACTGGATGCTCTGGTTAATGGTTTTGGATATTCCAAAATCTGAAAAAGGACTATACAATGAACAAAAAAGAAATCTCAGAAATCAAGAAACAATTCACTCCCGACAACTGTGCCATTACCAGAATCTGCGGATGCTATGTTGACGGTGAAAAAAACAAGAAAACCAAGTTGAAAGAAGCATTTCTCTCTCTTTCAGAAGAAGAAATGTTTAAATATTTTGATATCTTCAAGAAAACTCTTTCCGGCACCATAGGCAAAAACCTGATCAACATGGAATTTCCTCTGGAGCAGGAAAAAGAAGGTGGTACACAGGAATTTCTGCTCCGCCTTCGTGGAAGTAAACTTCAGGATGATGCAATTCTGGATGAATTCTATGACAAAGTGATCCAGTACTATGATTACGGCGAGAATTATTATATTATTCTGATCCACGCTGTCTATGATATTCCAGGCAAGTCCACAGACGGACAGGAGATGTTTGATTCCTCAGACGAGATCTACGATCATATCCTCTGCAGTATCTGTCCTGTGAATCTGTCCAAAGCAGGTCTCTGTTATAATGCCGAGACTAACAATATCGAAGACCGTATCCGGGACTGGATCGTGGAAATGCCGGATCTGGGCTTCCTGTTTCCAGTATTTAATGACCGGAGCACTGATATTCATGGAGTCCTTTATTATTCCAAAAATGCCGAGAAGCTCCGCAGCACTTTTGTGGATGAACTTTTTGGCTGTACAGCACCTCTTTCTGCAGGAGGACAGAGGGATTCCTTTAACGCCCTGGTAGAAGAGACTCTTGGAGAGGACTGTGCCTATGATACAGTTATGAATATCCATGAAAAACTGAACGAATGGGTGGAATCTCAGAAGGATTCTCCAGACCCGCCTGTTCTAACAAAGCCGGAGGTAAAGCGTCTTTTTGAAGAATGTGGCATAGAAGAGGAAAAGCTGGAGACTTTTGACAAATGTTACGAAGAAACTGCAGGTGCAGATGCCACTCTTATGGCTACCAATATTACCAACACCCGCAGAACAGAGATCAAAACTCCTGATGTAGTGGTTCATGTAGATCCGGATCGTGCGGAACTTATTGAGATCCAGAATATTGAAGGACGCAAATGTCTTGTTATCCCTATGGAAGGGGATGTGGAGATCAATGGGATCCATGTTTCCACCGGAAATTCTGACACTGCTTCCGATAATGACCCCTATGCTTCCGATACCACCGACGAATTTTAACAGAATTTGTAATGCAAAACAGCCAGACCACTTGATATGATCTGGCTGTTTTTATTATTATTTTATTGCTTTTTATTATTCGTAGATTCCGTTTACAGTTACATCAAAGACAGCTTCTTTGCCTGCAAGGTCTGCAGCCTGATAATCATCCGGGAAGGTAACGGTTACTTCTACTTTATCTCCAGGATGTGCGCCTACCAGCTGGTCTTCAAAATCATCAATATAACTTCCAGATCCAATCACAAGATCTGTACCCTTGCCATTTGTGCTTCCACCATCAAATGCTGTTCCGTCGATCTTACCGACATAATCGATATTTACAGTATCCCCATCTTTGACAGTAAGGGAAGTATCTGTGCTGTATGCAGTTGCTTCTTCTGTAGCTTCCGGTGTCTCAGTTGCGTCTGCTGCTTTGGTTGCCTCTGGTGTCTCGGTTGCATCTGCTGCTTCGGTTGTCTCTGGTGTCTCAGTAGCTTCCTCTGTTGCTTCTTCTGTGGCCTCCGGTGTTGCTGTTGCTATGGTATATTTGTGGTTATCCTTGATCTTAAGAGTCTTGAGGACTTTCTTGTCTACAGTAACATCTGCATCTTCCAGCCATTTGTCTGTGGTTTCTGTATATAGATTATCTTTTCTTGTGTTGATGATGGATTCTTTTTTGTTTTTGGTTGCTGTTTCATCATTTTTCTTATCCAGTCTTACTACATAGTAAGCAGAGTCTGTCTCAATCACATCCGGTCCTACTTCTCCGTCATTCAGGGTTCTCAGAACATCCAGTACTTCATCCGGATAAGAAGAGGCAGATGCATCTTCATCTTCTTTGTCATCAGAATCCTGCACGTTTGCATCAAAGGAACCGGTAAGAGCACTGTAGGATTTATCTACAGACTGTGCTGTTTCGCTCATATCTGCTGTAGGATCTTTGGTCATTGCATCCAGGATTTTCTGAGCATCTTCTTTCTTTGTCTTGATTTCATCATCACTAAGATCAGCTGTACTGATACTTACATATGTGAAAGAAGACTGCTGTGCTTCTTCATCAGAAACATTGGTGTCTACATCTGCTACAAGCGGATCATGAATACGCTGTTTGTATGTTTCCAGTTCCAGGTAAGTCTTTACCTGGTCTTCTGTTACAGCCAGATCTTTCAGTGTATCTTCTGTATTGGCTGACATAAACTGAGATGCTGCTTCTGCAATGGCAGTCTGGTCATCCTCTGTTACCTCAACATTATAGTCGGCAGCCTTTTCCTTCATGATATACATCAGTTCCAGATCTTTCAAAGTCTGCTCTACAGCCTGTTCTCCATAAGTCTTGCCTTTCTCAGCATCCTGCTCCCAGATAGAAAAACTTCCTGTGGAGCCGCCCATAAAGCTGGCATACATAGCCTCTGTCTGTGCCTGATTCTCACGAGCCATAAGACTTAAGATTCCCATTGGAACCTCTGTTCCATCTACAGTTGCAACAGTCTTGGTACCGTCTACGGCCTTATCACCACAGCCTGTCAGCATTCCTGCAGCCATAATTCCTGTCAGTGCAGTAACGGCTGTTCTTTTTATCACTTTTTTCATTTTTTCCTCCATTGTTGCCTGATATCATAGTTGGCGGTTTGAGCCCCAACATCATACATAAGTAAAAGTATAATATTTTTTCTTCTAAAGGGCAAGAAAAATCATAAAATTATCACAATTTGCCGAGGTAAAATCCTGTTATTTTTTACTCTTCCACCATCTTTTCCAGTGCAAGAAGAAATTCTGTCAGACTGTCCAGGACTTTGCCTTCCGGTGTAAGGATAAACTTCACTTCCTGCTCATTTTTAAACTGAAGCCCTCTTCTGTATTTCTGAAGAAGCGCCGGCATTCCTGCGGGATTCAGCTGTGCTTTTTCATAAAGGGTGATCTTCAGGTCACGACCCAGCTGTTTGATCTCTGTTACATAAACCCTGTGTGCCAGTGCCTTGATCTTTGCGATAGTCAGAAGATTCATAACTGCTTTTGGCAGTTCTCCAAAGCGGTCCAGAAGCTCTTCCAGCATATCATCATAATCCTGCTGGTTTTCGATTCCTGCAATCCTTTTGTAAATATCCAGTTTCTGATATTCGTTGCTGATATAGCTGTCCGGGATAAATGCATCCATGTTCAGGTCAATAGTGGTCTCAAAGTCCTCCATGGTGTGGATTCCCTTGGCTTCTTTGACTGCTTCACTGAGCATCTTGCAGTAAAGATCATAACCTACTGCATTCATATGACCATGCTGTTCTGCACCCAGAAGGTTTCCTGCACCACGAAGTTCAAGATCCCGCATGGCGATCTTGAATCCGCTTCCCAGATCTGTGTACTCCCGGATTGCAGCCAGACGTTTTTCTGCTGTTTCTTTCAGCATCACATTTCGCCTGTACATAAGGAATGCATAAGCAGTACGATTGGAACGTCCGATACGCCCCCGGAGCTGATAGAGCTGTGAAAGTCCATAACGGTCTGAGTCATGAATGATCATGGTATTTACATTGGAAATATCCAGACCTGTCTCTATGATCGTGGTGGACACCAGAACATCAATTTCTCCATTAATAAACGCATACATCACAGATTCCAGTTCCCGTTCGCTCATCTGACCATGAGCAAAATCAATCCTGGCTTCCGGCAGAAGTCTGGATAGTCTCAGGGCAACATCTGCAATATCATTTACTCTGTTGTATACATAGTAAACCTGGCCGCCTCTTCTCAGTTCTCTATTGATGGCTTCCCGGACAGTTTCTTCATCATACTCCATAACATAAGTCTGAATAGGCACTCTGTCCATAGGAGGCTCTTCCAGTACGCTCATATCCCGGATACCGATCAGACTCATATGAAGGGTTCTTGGTATCGGCGTGGCAGTAAGAGTAAGCACATCAATATCTTTCTTTAACTGTTTGATCTTTTCTTTGTGGGCCACTCCAAAACGCTGTTCCTCATCAATAATAAGAAGTCCCAGATTCTTATAAACCACATCTTTGGAAAGAACTCTGTGAGTACCTACCACAATGTCCACCTGACCTTTTTTCAGATCGTCGATGGTTTTTTGCTGCTGAGAAGGTGTCCGGAATCTGCACAGGAGGTCTACCCGCACAGGAAATTCCTTCATTCGCTGTACAAAAGTGTTATAAACCTGCTGTGCAAGAATAGTAGTAGGTACCAGATAAACTACCTGCCGGCTTTCCTGAACTGCTTTGAAAGCTGCCCGGAGTGCCACTTCTGTCTTACCGTATCCTACATCTCCACATACCAGTCGGTCCATGATCTTGCTACTTTCCATGTCACGCTTGGTGTCTTCAATGGCTGAGAGCTGATCTTCGGTTTCTTCGTAAGGAAACATTTCTTCAAATTCTCTCTGCCAGACTGTATCCGGGCCACAGACATAGCCTTCTTTTTCCTGACGGACTGCATAAAGCTCTACCAGTTCTTTGGCAATATTGCGGACTGCTCCTCTGACTCTTGTCTTGGTCTTTTTCCATTCCTGACCTCCCAGCCGGTTCAGCTTCGGTGGTCTGGCTGCTTCTGCTCCTGCGTATTTTTGCAGAGCATCCAGCTGTGTGGCAAGAATATACAGGTTACTTCCGTTCCGGTACTCGATCTTGATATAATCCTTGACGATCTTATCTACTTCTACTTTTTCGATACCTTTGTAGATACCCAGTCCATGTTTCTCATGAACTACATAATCTCCAATAGAAAGCTCCGAAAAATCCTGGATGCGCTTTCCGTTGTATTCTTTTTTCTTTTTCCGTTTTTTCTGTTCTTTTCCAAAAATATCTGTTTCTGTGATAACTGCAAATTTTACCAGGGGATACTCAAAACCTTTACGTGCATGTCCGTATGCCACCATAATCTCACCTGGTGACAATATGCGGTCTGAATCCACACTGTAAAAGGCACTTAACCCTTCCTCCTGAAGATCCTTTGCCAGTCGTTCTGCCCTGGTTCTGGAGCCGGATAACACCACTGTCTGGTAACCCTGTTTTTTATAATTTTTCAAATCTTTTACCAGCAGTTCAAAGCTGCTCTGGTAAGAGCTCATAGATTTTACGCTGAGATAAAAATGCTCTGTTACTTTCCAACAGCCCTTCTTGGGTTCCAGCGAGGAAAGAGACACACAGTTTCTGGTATTAAGATCTTTGCACACAGCCTCCCAGCTGCACATCCATTTTTCTGAAAGATTGCTGTTGCCTTTTGCTTCTCTGTTCTTTACGCTCTCCCGGAACTCTTTTTCTACCCCTTCTGCATTTTCTGTAAGGCGGTTAGGTTCATCCAGGAACACCATAGTCTTATCTTCCGGAAAATATTCCAGAAAAGTAACACCACCCTTTTCCGGCATCTGTTCTGCGGCAGGATAAACAGTGATCTCATCCAGATTCTCCAGAGAACGCTGACTTTGAGAGTCAAAACTCCGAATAGAATCGATCTCATCTCCCCACAGTTCAATTCTCCAGGGATTTTCCTCTGTAAGGCAGTAAATATCTATGATACCGCCTCTTACAGAAAACTGCCCCGGCATCTCTACCTGACCTACACGTTCATAGCCCATGGCTACCAGTCTGTCTTTCAGTTCATCCACATCCAGACTGCTGTCATTGCGGAAGTGGAGAAGCTGCTTTCGGATGCTTTCCAGCGGTGCCAGAAAATCCATGCAGCCATCAATGCTGGTGACTACAGTTGCTCCTTTTCCCTCCAGAAGTGTCTGGATTACTTTCATTCTCTGACGGATCAGGAGATTTCCATGAATATCTGCCTGAAAAAAAAGAAGATCCCTGGCAGGATAATAACAGGTATTTTTGTCATAGAAGCGATAATCTTCAAATAATTCTTTCGCTTCTTTTTCATCTGCGCCAAGGATCAGGTGATATGGAAAAAGCCCGGAAAGCCCATATATCATATGTGCCTTCTGGGACTCCATACATCCGCTTATCTGAAGGACACCGCGATTCTTCTTCGCCAGTGTCTGAATTTTTTCCATCTCTGCAAGATTTTGCAGAGGCTGCAAAAATGCTTTCATACAACCCCCGATTTTCTGTTAAATTCGTTCATGGCTGCATCCACACCCTCACTGAGGATCATCTCTACTGCCTTACAGGCACGTTCCTGAGCCTCATCTACAAGCTTACGGTTCTGAGTGTCAAAACGCCCCAGCACATAGTCTGCCAGATCCCATCCCTGTGGTTTGGCACCTACACCAATACGGATACGGGTAAATTTCTGGGTTCCAAGCTGTTTGATAATATCTTTGATACCATTGTGGCCACCGGCGCTTCCCTGTTTGCGGATACGAAGATTGCCTGGTTCTGTATCAATGTCATCATAGATCACGATCATTTCTGTTTCCGGATCAATTTTAAAATAATGAAGCATATCCCGAATGGGTCCACCACTGAGATTCATATAGGAAAGAGGTTTCATCAGGAGAGCCTGCTGCCCTCCGATGAGCCCTTTGCCATACATGGCATTAAATTTAACGCCGCCCTGAGGAATCCTGTGCTCCTCCACAAGTTTGTCTATGACATCAAATCCCATATTGTGTCTTGTTGCTTCATATTCTCTTCCGGGATTTCCCAAGCCTACGATCAAATACATGTCTGTTCCTCACTAATTAAAATATACCATCTCTGTTTCCAGGGGTTCGCAGACTTCTACATTGTCTGCATAAAGAACGATGCCTTCTTCCCCATGGTATTCCTGACGTTTTTCGATAGCTACTTTAGCAGTTACATCTACCCACTGTCCGGCAGTAAGCTTTGGTGCAAAAGCACTCTTGCATACATAACCAAGGAAAGTAGTATCATCTGCGCAGCAGGTCATGGCGGTTCTTCCAGGTACAAAGAACTTACTTCCCATTCCACGAGGTTTCATGACTTTTGCTTTAAAGCGAACGGTCTTACCGTCGTAATTCTCCGGATGATCCATGGCATCTACAAACCAGATTCCATAATCCTCAGGCAGAATCTCAATCACCGGTGCATCCATATCAAAAGGCATCTCATCTTCAAAGATATCTCCCAGCTCACCTTCTTCATCTTCAAAAATAACTTCGGCTTTCTGGTTGGTTACTTTGATACTTCTTCTGTAGGAAGGAAGTGGATCGCCTTTTTTGCAGCGGTTAAAAATAACCATATCTGTATTTCTTACCATGTCCATAAAAATAGATTTCATGTTGGACATATATACCTGGAAAGTACTTCCGTCTACACAGGTGATCTGCTGCTCAACGCCCCATCCTTCCGGAAGCTGCATTTTCTCAAAATTGCTTACCAGCCACATTCCATTATACTCTATGATGACACGTTCCGGCTGATGCAGAATGTCCATAGCTGCCAGACGGTCTGTAGTAAAGTCTTCTTCGTTTTCGATGACCTCCACCACTGTATTGCTCATTTCCAGTACAGCAGGGTCATATTCTACTTCGCCTTCTTCACAGAGGATCAGAAGGGTCTTGCCTTCTGTATAAAAGTAATCCTGCTGCAGGGTGAAGTTCAGAAAAGACGTTTTGCCACTTTCCAGAAAGCCTGTCATTAAATAAATAGGCACTCTAATTTCATCCATCAGTTTTTGTCCTCCATTATAATCCGAACAGCTCTGCAAGCTTGTCTTCGTTCAATTTGGATCCGATTACGCAGAGACGGCCTGTATATTCCGGTGCTCCTTCACGAATCTCTGTTTCTTCCGGAACCATATCAAAGTAGATCCATGTTCCGTCTTCTGCCGGAAGCATTCCTTTGGCACGAAGAATGATTCCATATTCTTCTGTGGCAGAAAGTGTCTCAAGGATTTTTTCAAGATTTTCTCTTGTGAATTTTTTAATAGTCTCTTTACCCCAGCTGGTAAAGACTTCATCTGCATGATGATGGTGATGATCGTGGTGGTCATGTCCACATCCGCATTCATGATCATGGTCATGATGATGCTCATGTTCGTGGTCATGTCCGCATCCGCACTCATGGTCATGATCGTGATGATGTTCATGTTCTTCATGGTCATGTCCGCATCCGCACTCATGGTCATGATCGTGGTGATGTTCATGTTCTTCATGATCATGATGGTGTTCATGTTCTTCGTGATCATGATGATGATGTCCGTCTTCATGAACATGTCCACATTCCGGGCATACTTCCTCTTCTTTCATCAGTTCTTCTTCCAGAGATACCGGATGTTCCATTACTTCCAGGATCTTTTTGCCTTCCAGTTTCTCAATTGGAGTGGTAATGATAGCAGCCTTACTGTTAATACCACGAAGAAGTTCCATTGCAGCCTGCGCTTTGGCTTCGTCAACAATATCTGTACGGCTCATGATGATAGCTCCGGCATATTCTACCTGGTTATTAAAGAATTCGCCAAAGTTTCTCATGTACATTTTGCATTTCTTTGCATCTACAACAGTAGTATAGCTGTTGAGAACAAGCCCTGTTTCTTCCTGTACTCCCTGTACAGCTTTGATTACGTCAGAAAGTTTGCCGACACCTGATGGCTCGATAAGAATTCTGTCCGGATGATATTTGCTGACTACTTCTTTCAGGGAAGCACCAAAATCTCCTACCAGTGAACAGCAGATACAACCGGAGTTCATTTCACGGATTTCGATTCCTGCTTCTTTCAGAAATCCACCGTCAATACCGATTTCACCGAATTCGTTCTCGATCAGAACTACCTGCTCTCCCTGGAAAGCGTCTTTGAGAAGTTTTTTGATCAGAGTTGTTTTTCCTGCACCAAGAAAACCTGAAATAATATCAATTTTTGTTGCACTCATGGTTTATACTTCCTCTCTTTCATTATTGTACAGGGTCGGATGTAGACCTTTGTACCCTGGTATCATTATGTTTAATTATACTAACTTTTTGTCGCAATTCAACTCAAAATTTAAACATACAGAGAACCTGCCACCTATATGACCTGCCACTGGCAGCTCATTACGGATGCTTTGGCAACTGGCAGCTTCTCTTGCATACTTTGGCATAACACAATGGGGACATGAACCAGTCACGTCCCCATCTGTTTTAGTTATAATTTATATCCATTAGCCGTTGATCATGAAGCTGAGCAGTTTGTCAATGTCTTCTTTCTCATATGCAACGATCTCAAGTTCTGGGATTTCTCCGCCTGAGAAGATGTTTGCAAGAGATACATACTGGGACAGTTTGGATTTCAGATTCAGTCTGTCGCCTTCGCCTGTAACAAGCTCTACTCTTCCTTTGCAGCTGTCAACTACTTCAAAAAATTTGTCAATGTCTTTAATATGAGATACTTTCATGTTTATTCTCCTTTCAGGATCTTCTATCCTTTTCACTCTTAACTACCTTTTTCTCTGAACGCGTTCAGTATAACCCATCTTTTTGGAAAATGCAATGGTTTTAATGTAAAATAATATTTAAAACTATACAAAATAATTATGCATATTTTCACATATTTTAATAGGTAAAAACAGCCACCCCGTAAGGCGGAAGGGAATATCCGATGGAATACTCTCTGTGGTCGCATTCCTGCTCTTCAGCCTTGTAAATCTCTGGTTTCTCCAGACGGCCATGCTCATTCATGATCAGCTTGTACTGTTTCTTTTTGGGAACGCCTACCCGATAATCGCTTCTCTCTACAGGTGTATAATTTACTACAAAAAGAAGGTTGTTTCTCTTGGTAGGTGACTTCCGTACAAAACTGAAAATACTTCTGTCAGCATCATCTGCATTGATCCACTCAAAGCCTTCCGGTGTATTGTCTCCTGCATACAAAGCCGGATATTTGGTGTACATATGAAGAAGTGTCTTTACAAAATCCTGGAGATCCTGATGATTCTCTTCACCTAGAAGATACCAGTCAAGTTCTCTCGCTTCGCTCCATTCACGAAGCTGTCCAAACTCCTGTCCCATAAAGAGAAGCTTCTTGCCCGGATGGAAGAACATAAATGCATAGGCAGCTTTCAGATTCTTGAACTTGTCATCGGGGTATCCCGGCATCTTGTTGAGCATGGAGCATTTCAGATGTACTACTTCATCATGAGAGATTACAAGAACATATTTCTCACTGTAGGCGTAAGTCATGGAGAAAGTCATCTTATTGTGAGCACCTTTACGGAAATATGGGTCCAGCTTCATGTATTCCAGGAAATCGTTCATCCAGCCCATATTCCATTTCAGTGAAAATCCCAGTCCACCATCCTCTGCCTTACCGGTTACCATGGGCCAGGCCGTAGATTCTTCAGCGATCATTACTGTGCCATGATTCCTACCAAGGACTACTGTATTCAGATGTTTGAAGAATTCGATTGCTTCCAGGTTCTTGTTGTCACCATACTTATTGGCTACCCACTGTCCGTCTTTCTTGCCATAATCCAGATAAAGCATGGAAGCTACTGCATCTACCCGAAGTCCGTCTACATGACATTCTTCTATCCAGAACAGTGCGTTGGCGATCAGGAAGTTCTTTACCTCCGGTCTACCATAATTGTAGATCTTGGTACCCCAGTCTGGATGCTCGCCCTGTCTGGGATCTTCATGTTCATAAACTGCTGTACCGTCAAAATTCGCCAGACCATGGGCATCTTTGGGGAAGTGTGCCGGAACCCAGTCCAGGATCACGCTGATCTTATTCCTGTGAAGATAATCCACCATGTACTTGAAGTCTTCTGGTGTACCATAACGTGAAGTAGGCGCATAATATCCTGTTACCTGATAGCCCCAGGAACCATCAAAAGGATGTTCTGCAATTCCCATAAGTTCAACGTGGGTATATCCCATCTTTTTTACATAGGCAGCCAGCTCATGAGCCAGCTCTCTGTAATTATAGAATCCCGGATCGTCTTCATCCTTTGCTTCATGTTTCTTCCAGGAACCCGGATGTACTTCGTAGATTGCCATAGGATTTCTGTTTTCATCAAACTCCGGACGTTTTTTCATCCATGTGGTATCTTTCCATTTGTAGCTGGCAATATCTGCGATCCTGGATGCAGTTCCCGGACGAAGTTCTGCTTCATTACCATAAGGGTCTGCCTTATAAATCTCCTCACCATGATATCCTATGATAAAAAACTTATACAGATCACCGATTCTTGCTTCCGGTACAAAAATTTCATAGACACCTATAGAACCTGTTTTTTCCATTGGATTAGTCTGTGTATTCCAGTCATTAAAATCGCCCACAACCGAAACATATCTGGCATTAGGTGCCCATACAGCAAAATAAACACCTTTCTTACGTTTCTGTGTGGTAGGATGTGCTCCCAGTTTTTTGTAGATGTCGTAATGTGTTCCCTGACCAAACAGGTACTGATCAAGTTCAGAAAACTGCAACTTTTCTCCCATCCCAGAGTCCTCCCTTTTGTGCTAAAATGCACATTTATTTGCATTTATTTCTGCAATTTATAGTCACATTATACCAATCTCTGTGGTTTTCGTCAATGTAAAATCCCTTTTATAGCAGTTGCCGATATTCTTTTTATTACTGTTCACGACCTTCACAGCAACTTCTTTATATCATCAAAAAAGAGGACAGTTCCGACGTTCTGTCATCTGTCCTCTTTTGTAAAAGTCTTATTTAGTAACTATTCAGTATTTATTCATACCCTGTGTCGTAGGAATCATCTCCGCTGGAATCCTCGTCACTGTATCCGGAGTCATCATAGCTTCCATCATCTGAAGAGCCATCATCGTAACTTCCATCGTCGGAAGATCCATCGTCATAGCTTCCGTCATCTGAAGAACCATCATCTGAACTTCCATCTCCGGAATCTCCTCCATCAGAACTGTCTCCACTTTCATCTGAGCTGTCAGAAGAATCGCTGCCGTCACTGACATCCTGTGCATTCTCACTTCCGTCAGATACATCTGAACTGTCAGAAGTTCCGTCTGTACTCTCATCAGAAGATGTGCTTCCGTTATATCCAGGAACATTACCTGCTTCCAGCTGGCTATCCCAGAACTGAGAATAGGTAGTATTCTGTAAAGTTACATTTTTGGCTTCTGCCAGTTCGCTGACAGTTACCAGCTTATATCCCTGTGCAGTCAGATCCGGGATCAGTTTCAGAGCAGCCTGTACAGAAGGCTCATGAATATCATGCATCAGAATGATAGATCCATCTGTCAGATCCCCATTCATAACTGCGTTGTAATCCGCTGTTGCATCCATAAGTTTCCAGTCTTCTGTATCCAGCGACCACATAAAGAATGGTTTCTGTACTGCATCATAAATATCCTGGTTGGCAGCACCATAAGGTGCTCTGGCCACTGTGGCAATCTGACCACATGCCTGTTTCAGAGCATCGTCTGTCTTCTGGAATTCAGCTTTGACATCATCAATAGACATATTGGGAAGTGTCTGGCTTGGATGATCCCAGGTATGATTACCGATCTCACATCCCAGATCTACCATTCTCTGTACCGTAGACTCCCAGCCGCTAATATTCTGACCTACCATAAAGAATGTTGCATGGGCATTATTCTCTTCCAGACAATCCAGAAGTTCATCTGTGTATTCTCCAGGTCCGTCATCAAAAGTAAGGGCGATCCTTGGCTTGTGCTGCGTAGGATCATAAGTTCCGTCATCATTAAAATAATAATCGTCAAATCCCTTGGTAACCCATCCTGTCTGAACATATCCGTTGTCATCAAAAGAGTATGTATTACCGTCTATTTCCTGCATGCCTGATGCAAAATATGTACCATCTGCGTTCTGATACCACCTGCCGTTATCATCTTCATGCCATCCAACAGTAAGCTGTGAAGCCTTGGCAAGATCGCTCTTGCTCTTTAAGGGTCTCCTTACTGCTCCATCCTCATCTGTTGTCTCTGTCTCATCTGTCTCTGCCTGAACTTCTACCGGTTTGTCTGAAGAACCGCCACCAATCCGGTTGGCAATGGGTATGATCACTCCCCTTATGACAAAAATCAGAACCAGCAGAACTGCCAGTGCACATGCACCCAGACGCATCATTTTACGACGTCTTATCTGCTGTTGTTTCCTGCGCATCCTCTGGCGCAATACCTTCTTATCCATTACTTCCACCTGCTGTATTTATTATTACTGTTTTCTTTCGGTAATTTGTTATCGTTTCTATCATACTCTATTTAGGCAATAAATACAATGCTGATTCCCTTTATAATTATATTGCTTTGTAACTATTGTTACTGTGAGGGTACTGAACAGTTATATTACTTTTTTTAATTCCAGGTGATCTGTTACAAGAAGGATGTCTGCTTCTTTACCGGGAGCGACAGAACCAACCCTGTCATAAATGCCAATGCTTCTGGCAGGGTTAACAGTAGCTGCTTTTACGGCCTGCCCCAGCGGTATCCCGAACTCCACTGCCTTACACATACATCCGTAAAGGTTTGTGGCAGAACCGGCAAGTGTACCGTCTCCCAGCACAGCTTTGCGATCCCCTACAGTCACCTCCTGTCCACCCAGTTCATATGTACCATCCGGCATACCTGCAGCTCTCATGGAATCACTGATCAGTATCACTCTGTCCGGCCCGAACATGCGAAAAGTTGCTCTTATGGCAGAAGGATGAATATGATATCCATCACTGATCAGCTCTACCATACACTCCGGATCATCCATAGCTGCTCCTATCAGACCTGGTGCTCTGTGCACAAAAGGATTCATGGCATTATAAAGATGTGTTACATGATGAGCTCCCATCTTCATCGCTTCCACAGCACAATCATAATCAGCAGCTGTATGTCCCAGGGAAATGCATACTTCTTTATGCATTTCCCTGATAAAATCACCGGCACCTTCTACATTGGGTGCAAGTGTCACCAGGCAGATCAGCCCGCCGGAAGCCTGATTCAGCTGCCTTACCAGATCTGCATCCGGTCTGCATATCCACTCTTCTACATGAGCACCCTTTCTGGCAGGATCAAGAAAAGGACCTTCCATGTTAATTCCCCGGATAACTGCTTCATCCTCCCTGTGCTCTGCCTGTCTCACTGCTTCAAAGATCCTGTGAAGCTTTTCTTTGGGAAGGGTCATGGATGTGGGACAGTATGAAGTAATTCCTGACTGCTTTTCATATCTCAGGATTTTTTTTAATCCGTCAGGATCTCCGTCAGAAAAATCCTCCCCGGCTGCGCCATGACTGTGAATGTCTACAAGCCCCGGCAGCACCATCAGACCTTCTGCATCCAGAACTGTCCTGTCCTCTGTCATATCTTCGGCTTCTACGATCTGGTGATCTCTGATATATACATCTTTTTTACAGAAACTTCCATCTTCCTGAAAAACCAGCCCGTTTTTGATGATCATTGTTCTTCCTCAGTATCTGATGTGTCGCCGTCTTCATCTACATAGGTTTCACCATCTTCGTCTGTGTGTTCTTCGCCATCTTCATCCAGGATCTCATATTCAAGATCTTCGTCTCCGCCATCCAGATCGTAGGCATCTTCATTGGCAATCAGGTCGCCTTCGCTGCCTGTTTTTTCTTCTACTGTTGCATTGGCAACGATGAATTCTTTTACGCAGATAAGTGCTTTTTCTTCTGCTATTTCCCGATCGCTGAGATAATATGCGTCTTTGATCTCATCTTCACTGTTAAGGCCATATTCTGAGTAGAGAATAGAATTTATTTTATCTGCATCATCATCTATGGAAAGACCTTCTTTATTCATAATCTCCTGAACGATCATATTCTGTTCTACTTTGGCCTGTGCTGTCTCTTTGCACTGCTTATCAAAATCATCCTGTGTCATTCCCTGTGCGTCCAGGAAATCAGACATTTCAATTCCGATCTCTTCGATGTAAGTCTCATAAGATGCTTTATATTCATCAATAGCTGTGTTTACATCTTCCTCCGGATATTTCTTTACTTCAGATGCAGAAAGGACTTCACTCCATGCATTATCACGAAGTGTGGAATCTGCTGCTTCCGCTGCCTGTTCTTCCAGGTTTTTCTTTACGCTTGCTTTGTATTCATCAACACTCTTGTAATCTGTATTGGCAGTTACCCAGTCTTCTGTAAGTTCTGCCTTGCGCACTGCTTTCTGAAGAGTTACTTTAAATACCACTGCCTTGCCAGCCAGATCCTCTTCATGATAGTCATCCGGGAAAGTCAGATCCAGTTCTTTGGTTTCTCCGGGTTTCATTCCAACAATACCATCTTCAAAACCATCAATCATAGAACCTTCACCAATTGTCAGTTCATAATCCTCTGCGGAACCATCTTCAAATTCCTTTCCATCAATAGTACCGGTAAAGTTGATGGTTGCTACATCTCCTTCTGCAGCACCGTCTTTTACCTCATCACCTTTGGCCTGAAGATCATAATCAATCTCCGCCTGTACATCATCATCTGTAACTGACTGAGTGATCCTGTCAAGTTTCAGACCTTTATATTCTCCTACTGTCACATAATCTGAAAGATCATCTACAGAAACCAGTTTTACAGGTTCTGCTTCTTTCTTTTCAGAATCGGAGGAATCTTTTTCTGAAGCATCTTCTTTGGAAGTATCTTCTGCTGTATCCTCTTTGGCTTCTTTTTTATCTGCTTTTGTTTCTTCTTTTTTATCTGTTGTTTCCTGTGTAGTTGCCTTGGTTTCTTTTTCACTTCCACATGCTGCGGCTGTAAATGCCATACACATTACCAACATTGCTACTACTGATTTTTTCTTCATTTTTGCTCCTTTCAATGAGGAATTATCCATTGCTGTCTGTTTCATTCTCAGTAACAATTATCCTGTTGATTATTTACATTTCCGGTACCGGGGTAGGACGTGAAGAGTCCCATACCTCTGATACGTCAAAAAGATCACTTAACATATCCGGATTGTAGTACATTCTGTACCCGTCCAGATTACGTCTTCCCTGACGGAAATACTGATCTGTGATCTGTACAAAATACTGACTGGAATCTACGTTGCAGAAATAATCATATCCTGCTTTCTTGTAATATTTGAACTTGGCATTGTCAGAAGAATATCCTTCCCAGTCACCAATATCTGCACCAAATGCAAAGATGATCATATCTGTATCACCAAGGATCGGTGCCACATAAGACTTCCATTTCTTGTCATCGGTCTTCAGTTCTTTGGCAGATGACTCTGTTGCATTCTTGTGTCCCCAGGTATGGCTGGCAAATTCCCAGCCCTCTGCCTTCATGGCATCTGCCACTGCTGTGGCATCCTTTACGTCCTGGTCATAATCAAAGTCGGGATTGTCATCCAGGAACTTCTTCTGATCATCCTGAAGATTCTCTCCTGTCTTATAGGCAATATCTGTACGATAACCCAAAACTCCGTCATAACCGGTCATTGCCAGAACACCCTTTCGTCCATGATAGGAAAAATCCGGATGCTCTCTGATAAAATCATCCAGGATCGGCACCAGATCATAATCTCCTACTGACACACTTCCATCATCTTCAATATACTCGTTCTTTACCTGTCCGTTCTCGTCCAGCACCAGTCTGGATGCACATCCATCTCCGTCCATATAGTGATAATAACTTACATCATCCTGAGACAGTACGAACGGAATCTTGCCTTTCGGAACCATGATTTTGCCTCTGCTCATGGTTCCGTCCTCATTAACAGTGGCCATATCATGAGGACTTACCAGTACATAACCCTTATCATAAAGAATCTGGATGATCTTGTTGAATTCCTCTACAGTGGTCATTACCTGGTTGTAATTGCCGGACTTGGCGTCTCCGTCAAAAGCCTTGGACGTATCCCAGATCAGTGTATGGAAAAATACATGTGTGATCTGCTCCAGAGGATATTCTACCAGAGCAGACCTGGCAACCTGACATTTGGCTGCCAGATCCATATAATCCTGATTGGAATCAAAATCCTTCTGTCCCTTCAGAAGAATAATCGCATTGTCATAATCATACTGTGCATACATAGTCTGTGCCTGTGCCAGCACATCGTCTGCATCTTCGCTGTCTGTTCCATCTGTATTATTATCTGTATCAGCATCCTCTGTCTCCCCTTCATCCTGAGAAGCTGATACTACATGTCTGATTTCTGTAATTATGGCTTGCTGCGGTATTCCTGCTACAGCTGCAACTGCAGCACATGCAAGAATACCGGTAAGTATTACAGCTCTTTTTTTCATTATTTATGTTCCCCTCTTTCTGATATGATCAGCCCATTGGAGGTACCGGCGTTGGTCTTGCCGGATCAAATACGCTCTTGGCGTCAAAAAGGTCCTCCAGAAGTTCCGGATTATAGTACATGCGGTATCCGTCCAGATTTCTTCTCCCCTGGCGGAAATACCGGTCACGTATCTGTACAAAATATTTTGTTGAATCTACATTACAGTAATAATCATATCCTACGCTCTTGAGATATTCAAACTTGTCTCCTGAGTAATCTGCCTGTTCTGTAAGATCCGTTCCGAAAGCAAAGATAATAATATCTGTACCTCCGATCAGGGGATCTACGTTTTCCTGGAACTTCTGTGTGTCTGCCTGAAGCTGTTCCAGCGAGATTTGTCCTACATTCTGATGTCCCCAGGTATGACTGGCAAAAAGCCATCCTTCTGCTTTCATGGCATCTGCTACTTTCTTCGCTTCTGCACGTTCTGTTTCAATATTGAAATCCGGGTGGTTGTTCAGCCATTCTACTTTATTCTCGTCCAGATCTGCAGGTCTTGTCTCATAACTGCTGTCTGTCCTGTACCCCAGGATGCCATTATAACCGGTCAGCGCCACAATCCCCTTGGCTCCTCTGTAGGAAAAATCCGGATGTGCCTCTACAAACCGGTCAATCAGCGGAACCATATCATAATCTCCTACAGATACTGTTCCGTCATCCTCAATATATTCATTACGAACTTTACCCTCATCATCTACCACCAATTTGGACGCAAATCCGTCCCCATCCATATAGTGGTAATAACAAACATCATCCTGAGACAGTACAAAGGGGATCTTACCCGGAGGAAGAAGAATCTCTCCCGGTGTGATATTACCCTGGTCATCTGCTTTCGCCATATCTTTAATGCTGACCATTACATAACCTTCGTCATACATTTTCTGTGTGATCTTGTTAAACTCATCAATAGTAGTCATTACCTGATTATAATCGGCTTCTTTGTAATCACCGTCAAAAGCCTTGGACGTATCCTTGATGAGAATATGATAAAATACATGCGTCACTTCTTCCAATGGCCAGGAAGTACATGTAGCCTTGGTAGCCTCGTAATCCTTTACTGCTTTCTGCATCTTATCGCTGGATGAATAAGAACTGTCCCCTTTCAGAAGCTCGATGGCACCGTCATAATCGTACTGTGCTGCCTTAAGCGCTGCCTCAGCCAGTACATCCGCCCCCTTGGACTGGGTCTCTTTTGTTTCTTTAGTCTCACCGGTACCGGTTCCCTCTGGATTCTTATTATCTGCTGTAGTCTTTTGGGCAGAATCGTTGTTTCTGCTGCTGATAAAACCTGTGATTCCTCTGATCCCACCTGCAATCACTGCCACTGAAACCACTGCTGCTCCAGCCAGGATCATAAGCTTCTTTCTTCGTTCACGCTTTCTCTGAAGAAGACGTCGTTTCCGTCTTGCTTCTCTGCGACGTTCCCACTCTTCATCTGTTTCTGCAGCAGATGCTGCCGGACGTGGTGACGTATATCTCTTGTTGGTATTTTCTGTATTTTTTTTATTTTTACTGTCTCTGATGTTCCTCTCCATACTAACTCCCTGTTTCTTTTATTCTGTAATCCTAAGTATACCCACATCACACTTATTATAACTGTTTGCCTGATTTAATTCCACTGTTTTGCTCAGGTAAATTCTTAAATTTTCTTGCCTCTGCGTTTTATAAATTTATTTGCCTTTTCCTCAAATTAATGATAGAATATATCTCGCATAATAAACACATATTGAGGAGGGTATCTATGAGTACACTTACCATCGTCCTTCTTGTTATTCTGGTGATTTTGATCGCAGCTCTGATTGCTCTTTATTTCTTCGGAAAAAAGGCTCAGAAGAAACAGGAAGAACAGCAGGCCCAGATTGATGCTGCAAAACAAACGGTTTCCATGCTGATTATCGATAAGAAACGACTTCCCCTGAAAGAATCCGGTCTTCCGCAGATGGTTATTGATCAGGCGCCTAAGCTTATGCGTCGTTCCAAACTTCCTATCGTTAAAGCCAAGATCGGTCCTAAGATTTCTATCCTGATCGCAGACGAAAAGATTTTTGATCTGATCCCTGTAAAAAAAGAAGTCAAAGCCGAAGTCAGCGGTCTCTACATCGTTGGTGTAAAGGGAATCCGTGGTTCTCTGGAAGCACCTGCACCAAAGAAAAAAGGATTTTTCAAAAGATTACGCAACAAATAAAAACACCGGGAGAGCATATCTTAATGCTTTCCCGGATTTTTTGTGCTCTTATCAGAAGTTTATGCAGATTCAGACTTCCTGATCTTGTTATTATATTCTGAATTCACCAGAAGCTTTAGACTGGGCACTGACTGTAAGATAACAGTCTGCCACATATTCTTCATTCATTTCCAGTGCATAATCCACCTTCATGTCAATTCCGTTTTCGCTTTCCTCGATCATTACACCAGTTGCAGCGATTCCCATTTCTACAGTTCCATAAGGGGTAGAATAATAAGTCATGTTTTTCTTTCCCCTTTCAAAAACCATATGTACATTCACAAGCCCTTTTTTTCGTACTTCTACTGCTTTTGAAGAAATTTTGATGTAATTCACAGTAGGCTCTGCGGAAGTTTCATCCATCAGTTCTTCATAGCGAAGATAGTGACTGCCGTTTTTGAAATAATACTGTCCGGGAACAACCAGCTCTATCGGTTCCTGTTCATCTGTGGGCTCCATCATCTGAAGACCTCTTATATGTATCAGAACATTTTTATCCATGGTTTTATCTCTCCTAATATTTCTCAATATCTATTTTCTGAGTCATTGACACATCATAAGGCAAAATGGAATTGGCAAAATCTTTAAACTCCTCTGCCAGATCGCTGACATAAAAGCGATAGGGAAACTCTTCCTGACCGGTTCCATCGCTGAGAAGATTCATTTCTCCCAGAACTTCCCGAAGCTGCAGAGCTGTCTCATAAGCCGGATTTACCAGGCATACACCCTCACCCATCACTTCTCTGATGGTAGACCGGATCAATGGATAATGAGTACATCCAAGGATCAGTGTGTCAATATTTTTCTCTTTCAGTTCTTCCAGATATCTGGTCGCCACATTTACAGTGACTGGATCATGAAGCCAGCCTTCTTCTACCAGAGGTACAAACAGGGGGCATGCCTTGCCGATCACTGTAATCTCCGGGTCCAGCTGCTTCAAATAGGAGGCATGGATGCCACTTCCTACAGTTCCCCGGGTACCAATAACTCCCACCCTTTTGTTCACTGTTTTCTGTGCAGCCACTCTGGCTCCTGCCTCGATCACTCCAAGTACAGGAATATCCTGCTCTGCTGCAACTGCATCAAGAGCAAATGCACTGGCCGTATTACATGCGATCACCACCGCCTTCACCTGCTGCTCCCGAAGAAAACGAGTGATCTGTCTGGAAAACCGGATAATGGTTTCCTTTGATTTGTTTCCGTAAGGGACTCTGGCTGTATCCCCAAAATACACAATCTTCTCTGATGGAAGATTACGCATGATCTCTCTGGCTACAGTCAGACCACCTACACCGGAATCGAACACACCAATCGGTGCATTTTTATCTATTTTCATATTATTTCTCCAGTTCTTTCTGATTACTGTCTGCTTTATATATAAGACAGCATTTTCAGTTACTGTCTGCGATCTTCACAGCAACTTTTGTTCCTACATCTTATCACCTATCCAGCACTTTCGCAAGCCAGAAGGAAATCTTTGGTCTTTCATATTTTTCCGGCTGTTTTTCCTCGGATCTGTTTCCCTCAAAACAAAATTCAGGATAAAGGGTTCCCCACCATCCATACACCATGGTTTTCTGCATATTTACAGGGCTGCCTGACAAAAAAACTGCCAGTACCCCTGCAAATATCGAAAGTTTCAGGCGGGTTTCAGTGTTTCTTATTTTGTTCTGTATTTTATTTAACATATAGTGCTGTACTCCTTTATATAATGTCAGGGACCACAGTCCCATCTGGAGTATACCCTTCTGTGTTCTGTTTATTCATTTTATAAAAATATTATCATTCACGTTAAACTATAAAACCTGAAGCTCCTCTCCTTCCAGCAAAATCCGGGGAAATTCCGGCAGGGTTCCGTCTTTGTACCACTGATAATAGGCCTGCCGAAGGGTAACGCCTTCTTTTTTATCCTCTGGCAAACGATTTTCCAGAAGTCCTTTCAGGTATTCTCCTGCTGTAGTGCCTCCATTATTCCAGTTCAGAATTTTTTCCGGATCTTCCGTTCGGAAAAGATAACTATTCTCTCCTGCCAAAGGCTCTTTTTTTATATAAGAAAGAAATTCTTTCCATTTTTCTCCCTGAAGAATCTCGTCACTGAGCAGAATCACCTGCAGATGTCCGATATCCAGATATTTTTCCTGAGACCGGTTATAGTTTGTTTCAATCTCATGAAAATCTTTTCCTGCTATAGTCAGTACGGAAGCTGATTTTTCTTCTTCTGGTTTCCCCTGTCCTGTTGCCTGTGGAAGATCCGGCATTCCATAACTTAATCGAAATTCTCCGTTACTTTCCTGTATTCCCATTGCCAGCGGATACATTCTTTTTTCAGGTTCAATAGCTGCACAGCCGCTGAACAAAAGGCAAAGAAAAAGTATCCCTGCCGCCGCCTGCTTCCTGCGGAATTTTTTTCCTTTTCCTGCCAGCATTCCCAGCTGGATCAGAAGCACTCCCGGCACAAAAACATACTCCAGATACTGTAGATAAATCTCACTGATATCTGTGAGGGCAAGTATATAAATAACCACAGTCATCCAGTATCTGCCTGTTCCCAGATGGGTCCTGGCTATGATCTCATGACCATAATGCAAAAGACTTCCTACTGCAAATAGAATCCCATACAGCAGAAATCCCAACCACAGAATATCGAATCTTGCCAGTACATTTCCCGGCAGATCCGCACCTGCCATCAAAGGCAGAATGGGCCAGGCTTCCTCCTTTACTCTCTCCCATCCCAGAACTGATGGAAGAAGTAGTGTCATCCCCATAAGAATACCTGTTACCGTCAAAATCCCCCAAACTACCGTTCTGCCGGCGCTTCCTCTTTTTTCCACCTGTTTTCCCACAAAAGGCAGCATACTGATTCCGCAAAATCCGCATAAGATAACATACGTCTGTCTCAGGATCTCCCGGACAGAAACAGAAGCCTCTCCCTCCTGAAACATTTCTCTGAAATATTCCATTTTACTCTGCCCCAGAGACAATCCCATCATAAACAGTATCCCCCAGAGAAGAATTCCTCCGGAAACTTCTGCCATACGTCCTCTTCTCTGCATTCCCTTATACGTTCCCGGACCGCAGACCAGCACTGCCAGCAAAAGCAGCCACCGGACTGAAATTCCGGAAAGCAGCCATACAGGGAGTATTTCTCCCAGAATATGCAGCAAAAATCCTCCTGTCAGTAAAATATAGCCAAGAAAAAAGATTCCCACAATTCTTCCCGGAACCTGTCCTATAATCCGTACAGTATCTGTATAACATGGAGAAACTCTCATAAGAAGAAAAACATAAACACACAGCAATGCTGCTGCAATTCCTGCTGCAAGAACTCCGTTCCTTCCGCTGATTCTGCCTGTCAGCGTCAAAAGCAGCGGTGACATAAGCGCAAGGATCATCTGTCTGTAAAGCTGTCTGTGAGAAATTCTGTTGTTCTCCGCATATTTCATCAGTGTCTCTCCTCCCCTGTTTTTCTCAGTCTGCATTTCTGTTCTTTTCTGGTATAAACAGGCCGCTGCCATCGCTTATGGAAAGGAATCCGTAAGATTCCGTCACCGGATTCCCGTACAGGCTCTTTTTTTACAAAGGGAATCAGATAAGGCATGCCAAAACTGAGAAGTCCGGAAAGGTGTGACAGGGTCAGATAAATTCCTGCCATCAGTCCAAAAATACCCAGATATCCTCCCAGCAACAAAAACATGTACTTCAGAAGCCGGAATGCAGAAGCAAATTCTTCATTTGGCAGTGCCATGGAGCCAAGAGCTGTGATCGCCACGATCATCACCACAATGGGGCTCACCAGATTAGCACTGACTGCTGCCTGACCAATGATCAGACCACCTACAATCCCGATGGCATTTCCCATGGTTCCCGGTACCCGCACCCCTGCTTCCCGGATCAGTTCAAAAGCCAGTTCCAGAAAAATCAGTTCTGCTACACTGGAAAAAGGAACCCCTTCTCTTGCCTCTGCAAAAGACAGGATCAGATTGGCTGGCAGTACCTGTGTATGAAAACGTATCACAGCCAGATAAAGCCCCGGCAGAAGTACCGATGCCAAAAGAGCCAGATACCGCAGAATCCGCAGAAAAGATGCCATTTCAAAATGATGATACCAGTCCTCACTGCTTTCCATAAATCCACTGAAAGATCCCGGCAGGATCAGTGCATCCGGTGAATTGTCGCAGAGAATAACCATTTTGCCATTGAGAAGTTCCAATGCAGCCCGGTCAGGTCGCTCTGTAGTCTGAAACTGTGGAAAAGGCGAAAGCCAGTTGTCATCCATCAGCTGTTCCAGCATTCCGCTGTCCAGAACTCCGTCTATGGTATATTCATCCAGTCTGGCACTGACCTTCTCTGCCAGTTCTTCATGGATCAGATCATCCACATAGAGGATTTGCACTACGGTATTAGAACGGATGCCTGCTGTCTTTTCTTCTACTTTCAGCCGTGTATCACGAATTCTCTTTCTGATCAGTGCGGAATTAATCTTTACAGAATCACAAAAACCTTCTCTGGAACCCCGAAGGACTTTTTCTGACTCTGCTTCTGATACTCCCATATTCGGATAGCCTTTGCTGGAAATCTTCATTGCTTTTTCGTATCCGTCTGCAAAAAACACCGCATTTCCAGCAAGAAGGGCATCAAAGACCGCTTCCATATCTGCCAGTTTTTTCACATCTGCCACACCAAGACTGTTGTTTTTCATAAACTGCGAAATCTGTTCCGGTGGAACTTCCCAGAAATGATTGATCATTTTTCCAATGGCAGAATCATCCAGCATCATATTGGAAACTGCTACCTCTATATAAACCATGAGACAGTCTGTCTTACGTTCATCCCCCAGCCGCATGGGACGTATCATGATATCTGCACAGTTTTCACATCTTTTTCTGATATATGCTTCATTCTTGTGGACGTTCCGGGATATTTCTGTTTTTCCGGTCATGTGATCCACCTCCTGGAATTTTTTGTAAAAGAAAAGAGACACATACAATATGTATCTCTTTTAGCATAACCGGATTATAAAATTTTATGTGTGTTATTTCTGGCGGCTGTCATTCTCTTCTCTGATGCTGCGGATGATAGCCTCTCTCTGGTTCTCTATATGCTGATAGGAAATCTCCTGGGCAGTCTTTACATCCCGGTTCCTGATAGCCTCATAGATCTCATCGTGTTCTTTGACCAGAAGTTTACGAGTCTCCTCTTCTTTCAGATATTCCACTCTGTAACGGTAAATCTGCTCACGAAGATTATTCAGTACCTGATTCAGTCTGCGATTATCAGAAGACTGATAGATCACTTCATGAAAAGCTACGTCTGCCTCGGCAAGCTTGACTAGGTTGCCATCTTCCATGGTAGCTTCAAAAACTTTCGCTGCTTTTTTCAGCTCTGCCAACTGTTCTTCTGTCATTTTTTTGCATGCATTTTCTATGGAAAGGTTTTCCAGAGCCATACGCACTTCCAGTACATCATTCAGATCTTTCTCTGTAATATTGGCTACCTGGGCTCCTCTTCTGGGGATCATCACCACAAGCCCTTCCAGTTCCAGTTTACGCATAGCTTCACGAACCGGTGTCCGGCTGACTCCCAGACGTTCTGCAAGAGCAATCTCCATCAGTCTTTCTCCCGGTTTCAGCTCTCCCTTCAGGATCGCTTTACGGAGGGTATTAAAAACAACATCACGTAAAGGCAGATACTCATCCATATCAACTGAAAAATCATTTATCATTGGTTATTTCCTCCTCTTTACATATGTTCCCTATGGTAACTGTTCAGTACCCTCACAGTTACGAGTCAAAATGCATTCCAAATCACCTTCGGTGATGGCATTTTGCCTTGTATGTCTCGGGATTTTGACAAAAAACATGCCAAAACACCTCGCGGGATATTACCTACTGAATAGTTACTCCCTATGTTATATAAAGCAACCAGTATTTACTTCTTATTATACACTGTTGTTGCAAATACAGTCCTTGCCAGGTGGCTTTTGCGAAGCAGTTCGGCTGCCGCCTCTGTCTTCTGCCTGTTGTCAAAAATACCAAAAACAGTAGGTCCACTGCCACTCATCATGGCCTTCAGTGCACCTGCACTTTCCATAAGGTCCTTAATCTCCTGGATCACCGGATAATTACGGATGATCCCTGGTTCAAAGACATTCTCCATTCTGGATGTCAGACCATAAAGATCTCCCTCTTCAATACAGCGGATCTGACCATCAATGTCCGGATGACTGGTAATCGTATCCAGTCCCAAATTCTCATAAGCCAGCTTCGTAGATACGTTAACCCCCGGTTTGCCAACCAGGATATAACATAGAGGCATCCTGGGAAGTCGGGTAAGCTTCTCTCCGATTCCCTCTGCCAGTGCAGTTCCTCTCATAATACAGTAAGGCACATCAGCACCTACCTGTACAGCACGTTCCATCAGATCCTGCTCGCTTAATCCCAGACGGAACATACGGTTCACACCGACAAAAGCTGCTGCCGCATCAGAGCTTCCTCCTGCCATTCCGGCAGCCACAGGAATAAACTTGGACAACTTCATGCTAATCCCATCTGTGATCTGAAATTCATCCATAAGGATCTTTGCAGCCTTATATACCAGATTCCGTTCGTCTGTAGGAATATAAGGAAGATTGGTAGAAAGTGAGATTCCCGGTTCTTTTTTCCTGCGGATATCCAGAAGATCATACATCTGAATAGTCTGCATGATCATCCGTACCTCATGATAGCCGTCCTCTCTTTTGCGAAGGACATCCAGCCCCAGATTAATTTTTGCCATTGCACGCAGACGCATAAACATCCCCTCTATCTTTTGAATTTGTACATAACTGTTCAGTATCCTCACAGTTACGCAATACTACCTGTTAAATAATGTGTTTGTACTTTGTATACAATATAACTTTACAAATATTTTAGCTGATTCTAACGAAACTTTCAAGTATTATTCTTCGTAACTGTTCAGTATCCTCACAGTTACGAGTCAAAATGCATTCTAAATCACCTTCGGTGATGGCATTTTGCCTTGTATGTCTCGGATTTTTGCAAAAAACATGCAAAAATATCTCGCGGAATACTACCTACTGAATAGTTATTATTCTTCTACTTTTTTTACCAGTAAAAGTGGCTGGCCAGACTGGATCTCCTGATTTTCCAGCTGGTTCATCTGACATATTTCTTCTGTTGTGGTATAAAATTTTTTCGCAATATCCCAGAGTGTGTCATCTGGTTTTACCATATAGACAATAATACCCGGCATGTTTCTTATTTTTTCCTGATCCAGTGGCTGATCTTCCGCCTGCTCAATGATCATCTCCTCCTGCACAGAGAATGCCAGGGTATTCAGACTTACTGTTGCCCGTACCTCGATCTCATTTCCATCAGGCATACTGGTAGAAAGCTGTTCCAGATCTGCATGGAGATAATACATACTGTCCTCTTTTATTCCCCGGACTTCCACTACATAGTTAAAAGGCAGCATAGCCTCCATGGAATAAAATGGCATATCATCGTTTCCTACAATATAAAGGATCTTCAGAATCACAATACCGGTTACCTGAATACCATCTTTTACAATCTGGGTTTTGTCAACTTTGACTCTTCCCTGGCTGTGACAGATCTGAAGAATCCTGCCCTGAGTCTCTTTCACTTCAATCCGGTCTGACAGACGGCATTTTGAAAAATTGCGGATCAGAAGACTTTCCAGCTTTTCCTTTTTCCTTTTCAGAATGCATTCCCGGAAAGGTGTGTACACATCCAGAATCATTTCATGCTCTTCTTCTCTGTAAAGTTTCATTTCCAGTTCCAGTACTACATCTGCCTGAAAAATCCGTTCTTCCCCATCTGCATCGGGTTTTACTTCCAGATTCTGATTGATCACTCCTGCCTCTATATCGGGGATCATATCTGCAGTACAGCCGTTACATTCCACCTCGCCGGAGAAAGGTACAGAGTGTTCTGTCCACTGAAGAGAATTGTTTTCATCATCGCCTGTATACATAACAAAAAGAAACAGTTCCCCTCTTGCTTTAACCACATTTTCTTCCGGTCTCAGATCCAGTCCCCGGATTTCTGCCGTATACCAGAGCAGTTCTGCCACATTCGGCTTATTGGACACCAGTGGGATTTCTTCCCTCAGACGCAGAGTGTCTTTTTTATGTACACAGAGACTCATCAGGTTCATTTTCTTTTTCTTCACAGATACAGAAGAATCTTTCAGATTTTCCGGAAGTCTTATTCCGCTGAGTTCATCTACCACTGCATAAAGAGTAACCACTGCCTTAATATTCATTTTTCTGGAATGGATCAGATGAATGCTCAGATCTTCAATTTCCCATTTCAGCTGTATTTTATCTCCATTAACAATTCCATCAAGATTCAGGGTTTCTTCCATGGGAAGAACCGCTGTAAGACTGCAAATCCTGCCATCTGCATCTTCTACATAAAGAAGATCTGCTTTCAGACTTCCTCTGACATAAGCATGACCATCGCTGAGGCGAAGTTCTTCTACAGTGACTTCTCCTTTGTTCTGGATCATCCTTCCAATGTCCGGTTTGGCATCGGGCACATTATAATCCAGGTCAAAAGTTACTTGGCTAGTTGCTTTGCTTTTGGTCCGTAAAATCTGAATGTCCTCTTTGATCAATTCCACTGCTGCATCCTCCCATTCTTTAATCAAATTCTACCGGTCCTTCTCTGTAGGGAATCTTCACTGCGATCCATGGATAAGAAGGTTCTCCTCCCTTTTCGCTTTCAGAAGGTCCTATGAGTTTTGTTGCAAAAAAGGTGGCATTGGATGATACGGAAAGGTCTGTCACCTGGATGCTGTATCCTCCACTCATCTGCCGCCCATATCCTTTGATAAGATACATTTCATCTCCACGCTGATATGCCATCTGAAATTCTTTTTCTTTTTTCTCTTCGATCAGTGCTGCTGCCTCTTCCGGAAGCTGTTGTTTTTCCACTACTGTATATTTCAGGGGTTTTCTGTCAGCCTCTTTTATTTTTACCATTCTGCACCCTTCCAACAGAAAGGTCAGGAGCAGAAGGCAAAGGATCGTTCCGATTTTTTTCATTCTGTTTTCTCATCCTTCAGTGTCTCATTATTCAGTATTTATTTTATGCAGAGAAGAAAAGATTTATTGCAACTGTTTTTATAAATTGGTACAATTATAAAAATGGAATAAATTATAGAAAGGAAAATATTATGATCCGCTTCATACTTGTTGCTGTCACTGTCATTGGTTTCCTGATCCTGTCCATTCCTCTCCTGATCATCGAATGGATCATCGGTAAATTTTCTCCCCGGGCAAAAGAGATCAGTTCCCTCAGGATCATCCAGGCAGTTTTTAAATTTATCCTGTGGGAAGCCGGAACCAAAGTGACCATCATCGGGGAAGAAAATGTCCCCAAAGATACACCTGTCCTCTATATTGGAAATCACCGCAGTTATTTTGACATTGTACTCAGCTACAGCCGCTGCCCTATCCGTACCGGCTATATAGCAAAAAAAGAAATGGAACGTTATCCACTTCTTTCTAACTGGATGCGTTATCTCCACTGTCTGTTCCTGGACCGTAAGGACATCAAACAGGGGCTGAAAACCATCCTGGCAGCTATTGATAAAGTCAAATCCGGTATTTCTATCTGTATCTTCCCAGAAGGCACACGAAATAAAAATGAGGATGAAACAGAGCTTCTTCCATTCCATGAGGGAAGTTTCAAAATCGCCAGCAAATCCGGCTGTGCTATTATTCCAATGTCCATGAATAATACTGCTGAGATTTTTGAGGCACATTTCCCGAAGATCAAATCCACCCATGTTGTTCTGGAGTATGGGAAACCGATTTATGTGAAAGATCTTTCCAGAGAAGATCAGAAACATCTGGGAGAGTATACCAGTAAGATTATTAAAGAAACCATTGAAAAAAACAAATCCAGGATCCCCGCATAGGAGAAATAGGGTTTGTTTAAGACAGAAGGCTGTGAAAGAATATAGTGTTGTGTGGGGATGCCTGATGCACGACAAATTCTATATTTCTTGCCGCAGCCTTCTGTTTTCATATTCTCATATTTTAATCTCCCAGCTTACACCGGGACTTCTTTATGCCAGTAATCCGGCAGCTCTCATATTAGCCAGCAGTAAATTAAACTGATTCACTACATCTTCCAGATTTGTTGCATTCGCCACAGCAGCAGCAGGTGTCACTGTACCTGTGGGACCGGTTGGTCCAGTTGGACCCGTTGGACCTGTGGCACCTACCGAACCATCTGCCCCCACTAAACCTGTAGCTCCGGTTGGTCCTGTCGGTCCGGTGGCTCCTGTCACTCCCTGAATTCCCTGAGGCCCGGTGGCTCCTGTCACTCCCTGGCTTCCCTGAGGTCCGGTAGCTCCTGTCACTCCCTGGATTCCCTGAGGTCCGGTGGCTCCTGTCACTCCCTGGATTCCCTGAGGTCCGGCTGGCCCCTGAATTCCCTGTAACCCCTGTGGCCCCTGAGGACCTGTAGATCCCGGGCAGCCTCTTGGCCCCATAGGTCCTGCAGGTCCGGGACAACCACAGTTACAACAGCTCTGGCTCTGACAGTCAGATTCTCTGTTTTTCCTGAAAAAATCCATATCTATACTCCCAGTTAAGTTTTTTCACTATTTAAAATATGCAAGATCATATCTTACCGTTCCCTTCATTTACCGTCAGTTTTCAAAATACTGCTGATTTCTTAAAAACGCTGCACCATAAGGCTTATATTTTCCTGCCAGTCTGTGATATTTCAGGGCTTTTCTCAAATCCCCCATCCAGTACCAGCAGACACTTAACTGAACACAGGGAATATATCCATAACAATCTTTTTCTGTAAACGCACCTTCCTTCATTCTCTCCGGTACCTGCAGAGCATTTCTGTACCAGAACTCCGCCTGTTCCCATCTTCTTCTGGCAAAAAAATGCTGCCCTATATCACAGCAGAGTTCACTGGAAGGCTGTCTGTAAGTAAGACCTCGATAAAGAAATTCCAGAGCTGTTCCATCCTTCTTCATTTCATAACAACATTTCGCTGCCAATCTGCAGGCTTCCACCTGATTTTCCACAAAGCCTTCCGGTAAACTTAAGAATTTCAGAAAGTTATCCACAGCTTCCCCATATTCTTTGTGATAGAACAACTCTCGCCCATAATAAAATCTGTCTCTGGCAGAAAATGTTTCGCCGTCTTTTTCCATTAATTTGTATATTGAGAGATTCCTCCTGGAATATACTGTCTTTATACTGTGATGCTCTATTTCACAGTCCAGATATTCAACCCTGCCCTTTGCTTCTATTGCTTCATGCACCCTGCCCTTCCACAGAAATCCTTTCCTGTTTTTCACAATCCTCTCTCGATAATAGACAAGAGTTGGATTTCTTTTCTCATCAAAAGCTACCACATATCTGAGCATCAGTACATCCTCTGAACCATCTGCTTCTGCTTTCCAGTGTATCAGCTTCGCTGCTTCCTCTTCTCTGATAATGTCATCTGCATCAAGCCACATACAATAATCCATGGTTGCTTTTGAAAAAGAAAAATTTCGTGCCAGAGAAAAGTCATCCTGCCATTTCTGGTCAAATATTTTTGCACCATATCTTCTGGCAATTTCTTTTGTCCCATCTGTAGAACCAGTATCTACTATGATAATCTCATCTGTAATATCTTTCGCAGAATCCAGACACCTGCCAAGTACTTTTTCTTCATTTTTTACGATCATGCAAAGGCTTATTGTGGTCATCTGCACCTCCCCTGCTTATAAATCCGAAAATTTTCTTTATCCATACAAAAAAAGGTACCATAAAACAGATTTTCCTTTCTCTGTCCTTATGATACCTTATGATATTAACCCCAGAATATGTCAGCGACTCCCAACGCTGAAAATTCTTTTATTTTCTTTATCCGATATGCGCTGCCCCTACTGCACGAATATCCATAGGATATACATTATCTCTGCCTACATATCTGGAAATATACTCTACATAATTATCCATTTCTGCTTCCGGCAAAATTGTTGCGATCACACCTGCAAATCCACCACCATGAACTCTGCAGATACCTCCCTGGATCTTATTCAGGAAAAGCTGTGTCAGTGCCAGCATAAGAGAAATCTTCTGCTCATGGCAGTTCTGAAGAGAATAACAGTTCTGAAGAAGTTCCCAGGAAGAATTACCAGATTCATCCATCAGTTTCATAAATTTCTCATAATCTTCTTTTCCGATAGCTTCTGAGGCATCTTCCACACGTCTTGTTTCTTCAAAGAAATGAATGGCACGAAGAACAGCTCTGTCATCTTCAATCTCATTCACATGTTTCAGAAGTTCTTCCAAAGTAGATTCATGAAGAAGTTCAACACCAAGTGCTTTGGCTGCTGCCTTCATCTCTGCCGGAATCTCAGAATACTCCTGGCTGAGATCAGCATGACCTTTTCCTGTATTGACGATCACCAGTCTGTGACCAAATTTTCCAAATGAGAAATCCAGTTTGCTGTATTCCAGGTTATTGCGGTCTGCAAAATTAAAAAGTACCGGACCACCTACTGCACAGGCCATCTGATCCATCATTCCGGAGGCTTTATCCCAGTAAACATTCTCTGCATACTGACCTATTTTTGCATAATCATTGTATGTCATCTTTCCTTCATTAAAGAAATAATCAATCATTGTACAGATCAGCATTTCAAAAGAAGCGGAAGAACTTACGCCCGCTGCTGCAATAACGTTCGTGCTTACATAAGCATCAAATCCTGCTGCTTTGAATCCGTTTTTCTGTGCTCCCTCCATCATACCTGCTACCAGTGCCGGAGTACCTTTTTGGTAGTTTTTTTTGCTGAGTTTACTCAGATCTACTACAATCTCATCTCTGTATCCTTCGCTTGTAATACGGATCACATCTGTTCCATTGGGTGCTGCTGCTCCTACAGTATCCAGGTTGATACTTCCGGCAATAACTTTGCCTCCATTGTGGTCTACATGGTTACCAATGATCTCGGTTCTTCCCGGTGATGTAAAGTATTCTGCATGATCATGTTTATAAATCTCTGCAAATTTTTCCCCAAGGTGTGTAAAACGTGCACTGCTTTTTTCTGTTTCCCCATAGATTTTCTGAAGATTCTCTTTTTCTGGTAAATTCATTTTCCTTCTCCTGTCTTAAAATTTGTTCACGAAATGTTATCATATCTTTATTATAACATCCATTTTCTGTATTACCTTAATTAATCTGCGTAAAAAAAGTAAAATCTTGCGTTTTGTCAACCATTTCGTTTATAATAAAGGTAATTTCCTGCATAATATGGAGGTATCCCATGCAGATTATTACAAATCAGTTCCAGAAAGAACAGAAGAAACATGGAAATGACCATTTCCCTTTTCTGGTCAGTTATCAGAGACTGTCCGAATATGACTATGGATCTTTTATGCTTCACTGGCATCCGGAAATTGAGATCACTTATGTACAGAGTGGATCTATGTGTTACAAAGTCAATAATCAGACTTATCATCTCCGAGAAGGTGATATTATTTTTAACAACTCCAATGCTCTGCACTCCGGAGCCATGGAAAATCATATGGACTGTGCCTATATTCCCATCACCTTTGACCCCAGGCTGATTTATGGTTTTTTTCAAAGTACTATCTGTACCAGATATGTAGATCCCATTATCCAGAATCCCTCTGTCAGTGCCATACATATCGATCAGTCTCAGCCCTGGCATGAAACTTTCCGGGATCGGATGCTGGAAGTCATAGATCTGGACAAAAAACGCCCGGATTTTTATGAACTGGATATTTCTATCCGAATACAAATCATGTGGCGACTGCTGGCAGGTCACCTTCCTCTTCAGTCAGTACCTGCTGCAGCAGATCTGGTAGAATATGACCGGATCAAAAAAATTATTTCCTACATCGAACAGAATTACATGAACAAGATTACTTTGAAAGACATTTCCAGCCTTATACATCTCTGTGAAAGTGAATGTACCAGACTGTTCAAACGACATATGAATACGACCCTTTTTTCCTTTCTTCAGGAATATCGTATCGAGCGAAGCCTGGAGTACCTGAACACCGGCGAAGCCATAAGCCTTGTGGCAGAGAAAGCAGGATTTGGAGATTCCAATTATTACTCGAAAGTTTTTAATCGAATCAAAGGTTGCAGCCCCAGAGAATACCGAAAACAGCATAAATAAAGAAATTTGTGGAAGCCTTGGTGATATTTTTACGGCAGGAGTATCCTTCTTCCGTCCTTCACCACGCCACATAAAAAAGGCAGGTCCGGATATTCTCCTTTCCTGCCATTTCTCATATCTTTTATCTTCTTTTTATTTTTTATTTTCTATCTTCAGAATTTCGACAGCTTCAGCTTCTCTTCCAGATACTTACACAGCCTTGCCTGCACAAACTCCGGAACTTCCAACATCTTCAGCGGTTTGTCATTCCCCTCCATCATATGTACATATTCCTGAATTGCGTCATAATATACTCCCAGGAATTCTGTACCTACATTAAATTTATTAATACCCTTACGGAAAGCAATCTCCAGCTGATCATGAGGGATGCCGCTACCGCCATGAAGAACAAGAGGAACATCGGTAGCAGCATTGATTTCTTCCAGTCTCTGGATATCCAGATGAGGAGTTTCCACATAAACACCATGAGCATTTCCGATAGCAATCGTCAGAGAATCGATCTTCGTCTCTTCACAGAACTTTGCTGCTGCATCTGCCTTGGTGTAATAATCTGATTTATCACCATCGCAGTCCTGAGCCAGACCTACATGTCCGATCTCCGCCTCAACATCAGCTCCCAGAATATGCGCCGTCTCTGTCACCTTCTTTGTAAGAGCAATATTCTCTTCCAGGCTGTATGCAGAGCCGTCGATCATAACGGAATTAAATCCCTTTTTAATAGAAGTAATAACAGAATCATAATCATAACTGTGATCCAGGTGAAGTCCCACAGGTACCTTTACAGATTCTGCCAGCTCTTTTACCATTTCCGCAAATCCATGAACATTCATGGTGTTATTCTGCTCATAATGTTCCGGCAAAAGCATAACCAGTACAGGAGTGTTTGTTTTTTCCGCAGTCTTTACTACGGAATAAGCCATATTGTAATCGGTACAGATAAAGGAAATTACCGCTGTATTGCTTTCATCTGCCATTTTTAATATTGTACTGACTCTTTCTAACATTCTCAATTCCTCCTATTGTTCATAGATTGTCAAATAAAACCCCTGAAACCAGAAACTTACAGACACAGCTCCCGGATCTGGCAGTCCCAGAGTTTTTTCTTTAAAATTCTTGCTTCTGCCTACTCTTGACCGGAGATTTTTGCAGTCCTCCACTCCCTGAAGTGCAGCTCTGTAGCCTCTTTCCAGAACTTCTGTTATATCTTCTGTCTCAGAAGCTGCTTTTTTCATTTCCACACATGCCGGGTACAGAGCATCCAGCATGGTTTTCTGACCAGGTTTTGATTTACCTCTTCTTTCGATTGCCTGCTCTCCGTCATAAAAATAATCTGCAAGCTGTGGTGCTGTCACATATTCCTGATGTCCCAGCCGGTCAATACCTCCCAGAAACATAGTCCCAAAAATAATCCCAGAAGCACCGCCCATGGTTCTGATCAGTTCTATACTGACTGCATAACAGAGATCATCTATATATTTGTACTCATTAGACACCAGAAGTCTCACCAGAGCTTCACAGCCCCTTTTCATGCCCTCTCCATGGTCACCATCACCGATCACAGAATCAATCTCTGTAAGATAAGGTTCTTTTTTTATGATCAGGCTGGCACTTTTCAGAAACATCTTCTGCAAAACATCTGCATTTAATTTTTCCATGATCTCTCAGCCCCTCCTATATCACATAGCCATATCCACTTACCGGTGAAATATATTTTTCCATTTCTTCATCACAGGAAATCAGACTGAGCATACAGCCCTTTCCCGGAAAAACATCAAAATAAGTTCCTGCTCCACAGCCACAGATCTGGATCTCTCTTTTCTCCAGCTGTCTGGCTGCTGCTTCCAGAAGCACCATGCTTTCTGTGAAACCTACGTCACAATGTTTGTTTACAGAAAGATAAACCGGTGATTCTTTCCACTGATCCAGCTCTGACATAAGGATTTCTACAGCATCACTGAACATCTGATCTACTGATTCAAAAGGTTCTTCTTTTACTGCCGGTTCCCCGGAAAATCCTTCTCCCAGATAAACCCTATTATCTCTCACATTCAGTGCTATAGATCTGAGCCGGCTGTTGGCTTTCTGTGCCAGTGTGCTGAGCTGCTCCAGATCATAACCATCCCTGGCTGCCCCTGCACAGATCTTGCATACCTGCCCAATACCATGAAGTCCACCCCTGTTTTCTGCAGGTTCCCCTTCACAGCTTAAGATATCATCAGAAATGCAGCACATGGAAGCCTTAATTCCATCATGGGCAAGAAGCTCCACTGCCATATCATTATTAAGATAATCCCCCATATAGTGATTGGTAAGGAAGAGAACTCCCTTACCACAGTCAATGGCTTTTGCCATTTCATAAAGTACATATGCATTGGGCGCACTGTCAAAATTACCATGAACTATGGCATCTGCCAGTCCTTCCTCTGCAAAGCCACTCCACATAGGGCCATAGCCGCCGCCACCGTTTACAATGATTCTCACCTGATTTTCAGGAAGGTTATTGCGATAAAGACCATAGCCATATTCGGAAGGCAGTCTTGTATATTTGCCGGGGCAGGCTCTCATGATGCCATTCAAAGCCTCATCAAGAGCACTTTCCCTGGAATTCCAAAATCTTATCAACCTTTCACCGCCCCTGCTGTCATACCTTTTACAAACTGTTTCTGTACAATACAATAGAAAATGATCATTGGAATTGTGATAATGATCAGAATTGCAAACAGTATACCTGGCTGGCTGTTATAAACACCTTTATACTGCTGTGCGATCAACGGTAATGTCTTGGTAGTTGCCTTTGTCATAGTACACAGTGCCAGGAAGAATTCATTCCAGCATGTAAGGAAAGTCCAGATGGCAACAACAACGATACCTGGTTTCAGCATTGGCATAACGATTCTGGTATAAAGCTGTACAATATTACATCCATCCAGACACGCCGCTTCTTCCAGCTCTTTCGGTACACCTCTCATAAATCCCTGCAGGATCGTTACTGCATAAGGAATATTCAGTGCGATATATGGGAGGATCAGTCCAAAATAATTATCAAGAAGTCCCATTCTGCTGTTCAGCTGTGTAATAGGAATAACCAGTGCACTGATAGGAACCATCAGTGTACAGAGGATCAGGTTGTACATGATTACTTTTCCATATACATTCTTTCTGGAAAATCCGTAAACTGCCATAGATGCACAGAGTACTGTGGCAGCTGTGGATACTACAGAGATCACAAGACTGGAAATAAAGTTATTGACAATTGTCGGGTTATCTGAAATCGCTTTGATATAGTTTCCTGTTGTCAGATCCGTTACAAAAAGTCTCGGATCAAAAATAGAGTTCTGGGTACGGAATGAAAGACTCAGTGCATAAAGTAACGGAATCAGTGCGATGATCGCCATAATTGCCAGAAATACTTTCCAGCCGCCATCTCTGTGGCCCAGATGTTTTTTCTTTTTTGCTGCTTCCATAACTTATTCCCCTTTCCTCATGAAGTCTCCTGAACCAAGGAATCTTACCTGTATAAATGTCAGTACCAGTGCAAACAGAAGAACTGCTACAGAAATAGCACATGCATAGCCCATCTGGTTCTCTGTAAAACCTTTCATAAAAATGTAGGTACCTGGCATTTCTGTTGCATGGTTTGGTCCACCACCTGTCATAACACCAATCAGTGCATAAGTCTGAAGGGATCCGATAATACCAAGCATCAGAAGTGATTTATGTACAGATACAAGACCCGGAATAAATACATATCGGATTTCCTGCCATGTATTTGCTCCATCGATTCTTGCTGCTTCTTTGATATCGTCCGGTATCTGTGAAATACCGCCGATATACATGATCATAGACCATCCTGTCCACTCCCAGATATTTGCAAGCATAATGCCCCAGAGAGCAACTTTCTGATTACCAAGAACATTAATAGTAGGTGACATACCAAACCATGTGCTGAGATAATGTCCGATGATTCCCTGATATGGCTGGAAAATCTTACTGAACATAATAGCAACAACAGTTACAGAAGTAACTACCGGTATGAAAAATAAGGTACGGTAAAAAGTTCTTGAAAATGACTTTCCATCAGCTTTTTTGCTGCGGATACGTTCTTCAATTGCATATGCCAGGAAAAATCCAAGAATTGCCTGAACAGGCACAGTGACTAAGATCCAGAGAATTGAGTTTTTCATTGTGATCCAGAATGTACTGTCTTTGAATACATTCAGGAAGTTATTCAACCCTACAAATTCCATGTTACTCAGAGTCGCCCACTTAAACAGGCTGTTCTTAATGATGAAGAAAATCGGGTATAAAATGTATAAACAGAAGAAAAACATTGCAGGAAGGATGAACAAATATCCTGCTACATTTACTTTTTGCTTTTTCTTCTTCTGAACGTTTGCTAAATCTGTCATAGGCTTCTCCTCTTTTTTAAGAGAGAGAACCGAAAAAGCTCGGCCCTCTCCGCATTACAGACTATAAAAATCCTTAAAATATCTTACAACAACAATTATAATGCATCCTGTGCATCCTGGATATGCTGTGCTGCTTCGTCAACAGAATATGTTCCGCCAACAAGACCCTGCATAGCTTCCTGAACTGCTGTTTCAATAGTAGATTCACTGATTCTCTGGTTTACAAGTCCTCCTGCAATGTCTTTACCAGAACGGTTAAATTCATCAACTGCGTTCTGAAGTCCTTCTCTTTCTACCATTGCGCTTGTATCTGGCTCAATATTTGGATAGGACAGATGGTTGTTCATATCATTTGCGATTTCCTGTGCGCCTTCACCTGCTGCAAAGCTGGAGATTGCTTTCCATGCTGCTTCCGGATCTTTACAGTTCTTTGTGATACCATAACCAAAGTCAACACCACCGATAGCCTTGGAATCGGAAAGTCCGTCTTCGATAGCCGGCAGATAGAAGTAGTCATAATCCCAGTTTGCAACTGCATCAGATACATCTTCACCTGTATATTCCTGTGCCCACCAGGAACCAAGAAGCATCATACCAGCCTGTCCTGCCTGAAACAGAGTAGTTCCATCACTGTAGCTTGTAGAGGAAAGGGAACCATCCTGCATTACACCGTCATCAAAGAGTTTCTTATAGTTTGTCATAGCCTGCTTCATCTCATCAGATGTCCATGCTTTTTCGCCGTTCTGACATTCATCAAACAGTGTGTCGCTGATCTGAGATGTACACATGATAAGAAGGTTTACATGCTGCCATCCATCAGCTCCACCGAAGAACAAAGGTGCATATCCTTTATCTCTCAGAGTTTTGGATACTTCTACCAGTTCATCATATGTAGTAGGTGCTTTTAATCCCAGCTGATCAAACAGAGTTTTGTTATATTCTACATAAATATCCTGTGTTTCGATAGGAAGGATATAATGTGAATCATCGCCTTCTTTATTACCAAGCTGCAGCTGGCTCTGTGTTACATTGTCATAAACTGAGGTCCAGTCATCACCCCATGTTTCTTTCGCATAATCACTGAGGTCGATCAGATAATCAGAATATGTCTGGGTCAGAGATCCTGGCTGAAGACCTACAATGTCCGGAAGGTTGTCAGATGCAGATGCTGCGGAAAGTGCCTGCAGATATTCCGGGTTGTAGTTATAGTTTGTGTAATCAACTGTGATATCCGGATTAGCTTTTTCAAATGCAGCGATCATTTTTTCTGCTGTACGGGTGATCGGTGACCATGTCCACAGAGATACAGATGTGTTATCTGCGGCAGATACAGTAGCTGCACCAAGAGTAGATCCAAGGATTGCACCAACTAATAAAATACTCATTAATTTCTTGTTCTTCATGTCTTTCCCTCCATTAATACATTATAATTTTTACTTCTCCCTATTTTTAAAAGATCCGGCCGGAATCTTAAAAAATACATTATTTAATTGTTTTTTCGTATTGCTCTGCTGCTTCCTGCCAGTAGATCCTGTTTTCCGGTCTGTAGACCTTCATCTGGAAAGATCTGGCTGAAAGACTTCTCATTTCTTTTACTGTTTTTACTTCTCCCAGTGCATAAAGCTGTGTCAAAAGATTGCCTGCCAGTGTGGCGTATTCCATTCCGGCATAAATCTCACTGTCAAGAGCATTACTGATCAGCTGCATCAGAAGCTCATTTCTTACTGCACCGTTTATGACATTGATCCGATCAAATGTAATCTCCAGCTCTTTAAGAGCTTCTGCATAATGACGGATCTTTAATACAATACTTTCATATATGCTACGGACAAATTCACCATCTTCTGTCAGCTGTCTCTGTCCTGTTTCAGCAAAATACTGATTCATCTTTTTACAGAAATCTCCACCGGCATCATTAAAAGTAAGTGCTTCCACATCAAACCATGGTACCGGATTCCTGGCTTCAAGAGCCATATTGATAAGATCTGTAAAAGAATACGTGACTCCCTGTTCCCTGCGGGTTCTGATAAATTCATTTAAATGCCAGCAGGCTGAAAAATCTCTGTAAATGATCTTCTTTCTGTCAATACCGCCGGTATTCTTGAATCCTTTCAGATATCCTTCCCGGGTGAGCAGACATTTTGCCTGTTCCACACCCATGCTTACATTAGTTCCTATACTGATATAAAGTTTATTTTCACCAAAATCCGGGATGGCAGCTACTGCTGCGGCACTGTCGTGACCTACTGTGGCCACCAGTCTGGTGTTTTTCATTCCTGTCTGAGTCTGAATTTCCGGTCTCAGAGTTCCTTTGAATGTTCCTGGTTCCACGATTTCCGTATAAAGTTTCTCCGGAATGCCAAATCTTCTGGCAACTTCCAGACTCCAGTCTTCCTGACGGTTTTCCATCAAACAGGAAGTTCCTGCAATGGTCATTTCCGTTGTCTTTGTTCCTGTAAGAAAATATCCCAGAAGATCCGGCAGAAGCAGCATACTGTCTGCATTGTCCAGAACAGCACTTCCTTCTGTACGGTAAGAATAGAGCTGCGGTAATGTATAGGTTCTGTTGCACTGACACCCCGTCAGCTGAAACAGTTCATATGTATCCATTACATCGTTCATATCCTGAATAGTAGTACGGGTACGTTCATCTCTATAATGATATACCGGTTCCATAAGACGTCCTTTTTTATCCAGAAGCCCATAACTTGCTCCCCAGGTGTCTATTGCAACGGTATCTGCTTCCCCGTATTTCTCTTTAAAATAAGCCATTCCGTCTATGATCGCATTATGAAGGGAAAAAACATCCCAATATAAAGCAGTTCCTATTTCTACCGGGCGATTCACAAAATCGCGATATTCTCTGATGAGTAACTGACTGCCATCAAATTCTCCAAAAGCCATTTTGCCACTGCTGGCACCAATGTCTACAGCAATTACTTTTTTGCTCATGCTCACACTCCAGTAGTTCGACCGAAAGAAGCTGCTTCTGTGGGTTTCTGTCCGATCCGGTTATCAGATCTTTTCTTCCAGAAATTCAAATGCATTCTGTATTACCAGTGCCGCAGCTCCCATGGCTCCCAGATTTCTTCCAAATTCTGATGCCATGATCTTCAGTCCGTTATTATTTTCTTTAATAATATCTCTGCTTACCTGTTTTCTTACTCCGTCCAGAAGTATATCCCCCAGCTCTGCCAGTTCCCCAAACAGAATAATCTTTTTCGGTGCAAAAATATTAACCAACATACTTAACACATCTGCAATAAAACCTTCGACCTGCTCCAGAAGTCTCAGAGAATCTTCATGCCCTGCCCGGACAGAATCGATAAAAGTGGTCATTGTGATCCTGTCCAGATCATTCTGAACTTTCTCTGCAATCTCTCTGAATCTTCCGACCTTTATTCCGTCGATAATCTTATTAACAATGGCAACATCTGATATTTCTGAGTTCAGACAGCCATATTGTCCACAGGAACAGATCCTGCTTCCTCCATTGATCTTTACATGTCCCAGTTCACCGGAAAATCCATGTGTTCCGCAGACCGGCTGGTTATTTATGATCGGGATGACTCTTGCTCCTGTTCGTATGGAAACAAAAAGCATGTCCTCACATCTGCCGCCATATATCAGCCATTTATATGCATAGATCATTACATTAACGTTATTATCCATATAACATGGAATATGAAATTCATTTTCGATGATCTCTTTTATGGGAATATTTTTCCACCCTTGCAGGTGTCCGTAGGAAATTGCAATTCCCTTGTTTATATCACTATATCCGGGAACTCCCACACCTATTCCAATAATCTTCTGACTTTTTTCTCCAAGAAATGCTATTGCATCGTAGATCATCTTCTTGATCATTCCCAAAACTGTATCCGCAACCTTTTCTTCTGATCCGATGTCCTGCTCTGCCTCGTAGATAAGTTTTCCCGTAAAATCCAGCGTCACACAGTAAATTGCGTTTCGGTTGAATCCCACTCCCAGGAAATATCCGCCTTCCGGATTGATCCGAAGCCATACAGGTCTTCGTCCGATCCTTGCATCGTTGCAGATTTCTTCATAAACCAGACCTTCATGAATCAGTTCATCTACTGTATTCAGAACTGTTGTCATACTGTAGGATGTGATCTTTTTTACATCATTTCGGGAAATATTCTCATGTGAGCGAATAACACTCAGCATTTTGTTTCTCTGGTAATTTTTACGATTTTCTAAGATTGATTCCATCCCCATGTTTTCTTCTCCTTTTCATACCATATCTTTGCAGCAACTATTCTTCGGTCTGACAGGATTAGTATTATGAACAGTTACATTTTTCGACCATATATTACCAGTATAGCAGAAGTGGGATGTTTCGTACTTGGTTTTCGTAATTTAACTTTTTTATTTTTTACGTTTTTCCCTGTTTTCTTTATAAATATCAAAAAATCTTGCAACTTCGTCTTTGTCAAGAGGTGCTTCTGATTTGAGGATATATTTGGTGATCAGCACCTGTTCTGCGATGGATTCACATGCTTCTACTACATTCATTGCATCCTCTACTGTTTTTCCAACTGCAAGGCTTCCATGATTACCAAGAAGAACAATTCTGTATCCATCTGCCAGATAAGGTTCTGCCATTGTCAGGATATATTTGGTTCCCGGTGCTCCGTATGGCACACATGGAATCTTGTGGAAATTACCCATCATCTCCGGAAGAGCTTCTGTCTCAACATCCATACAGCACATGGAAAAAGCTGTCAGGATCTTGGAATGACTGTGAACTACACCACCTACATCCCATCCGTTTTCTTCACAGATGTCATATGCCATTGAATGCATGATGATCTCTGAAGTTTCCTTCATACCCCAGATTCTCTCACCATCTTCGTTCACAACAGCAATCTTTTCCGGTGTAAGAAGCCCCTTATTCTGTCCTGTAGGGGTGATATAGATCTTACCGTCCTTCTTAGTAGAGATATTACCGGCGAATGAATTCACAAGTCCCTTCTCATCCATACGCTTCGCTACAAAAAGCACCTCATTTATCGCTTCCGATGAAATCCCCAGTTTTTCCATCTTTTCACGCATATCTTCCATTGCCTTAACCTCCTTCATGGAAACTTTTTATTTTCTTTTCGATGTAATCAGATTACATCATTTTATCGTTAAAGTCAATACTGTTATGTGTTTTCATTATTATTTATAACTATAATTCTTTATTTTTGTGCATTATTGCCTATTTTATATTTAATTTATTTTTGTTCTCTATCTTATTAAAATCGTTATCGTTTTAATTATTTATATTTTCTATATAATGTGTAAAAAATATCGAATTGAGGCAGTGGGTGTTTCGCACCCACTGCCTCAATTCAATTTCATAAATTCTTATTTATTCCCATTCATGCTATTTCCATTCATCATAAAATTCATAAGCCGTTCAATATCTTCTTTTTCTGCACAAACCAATTCCAAATCACCAATCTCACTATTTGAAAAAATACTGGAAATTGCAACCAGTCTGGAAAGCTTAGATTTCAGATTTAAAACATCTCCTTCTTCTGTGATAAGCTGGACACGTCCAACACAATCCTCTACCACATTAAAAAAGAATGCTGCATATGAGCCTGGATGTGCCCGCCTTCCCTTGGTGTAAGGAAAAAGCCTACTCCTGAATATGGATGCCAATCTCCTTTCGGAAGTGCTTCATCTCTGAATTTAAAGAATCCCATCATTTCTCCAAACATTGCCGGATCATCACATGTCTTATAAAATTCAAGTGCTTTTTGATGTGCTTCTTCTTTTCGTTCATCGGACCAATGAGGAAGAACATGTTCAAACCACATAAGCTGATCTGGGTTATTATGAACGTAATCCAAAACTCTCTCCCAGTCCACACCGTCCATTGTAAATGAAATAGTATGCGGCTGAACAGTCTTTCTGTCCACATATTCCCAGGGAGCACCTGCACGAGATGCAATATCTCCTTCACCTGTACAATCAACAATAACTTTACCATTAATTATCATGGTTCCATTTGTATTTTCTACAACAACACCTGTTACCTTATTATCATCCTGAACCACATCTACTACAAGACTATGATACATATCTTCCATGAAGATATTCTCAGCAACGGTCAATTCTCCAACCAATTGCCGTTCTTGGTAGATAATGTTAACGCCTGCTTTAATCGCTTCAATTGGTGTTTTAAACTCCATCTTTTGGTGAACTATAACCATGCTGTTTGAGATATGACCAGTCATTATTTACATCAGCTTCATCATATTGACTGCTCATACTCAGAACTTTATTGCCACCATCAAGAAGAACCATAGGGTTATGAAATATCATCCAACTTTTTTCCATTATCATCTTGTAATCCAGTTTCACTCTTGCCTGCTGTAAAATCTGTTCCCAATTCTGATAAAAATCGAACGTATCCTGTACAAGATTATAGATCTGTCTATAATCTTCCCCTGAAAAAATGATATATCCGCCCTCTTTTCCTGCATCACAAATCACATCTTTGCCTTTTTGATATACGAAAACACAATTAGGAACTACAGATAACCTTGCACTTTGCAGGTTTATAGGTGCATCTTCTGGAATATACAACTTTGGTTCCATTTGATATAATCGATTTGCAATCATCCACAAGTTAAGTTTCATATTAGCCCTTTCCATTTTTAATGCACGAAAACTACTCGGTTTTAAATAACCGAGTAGTCTAACCTCATCAACCATATAAATTCCTTATTCACGACTCATCTTGGAATTTTTTGTTAATACTTCAATTCTGTATAATCAAAAAATCCTGCCTCTCCTAAAGTGTACAAAGACGCTTCTTTATAATCTGGCGGCTCCAATGGAATTTTTCCGGCATTTTCCGCTTTTAATTTTCCTTCTAAAAGGGCTTGCGCTGCCTGTATTTCTTTTTCTAAAAAACTTCTGTTCAAAGGAAAATCAAAATGAGCCGTATAAATAGTATCAAAATCATTTCCATACCGTGTCTTCAATCTATGTAAGCTACAGATTAAAGCCCGTAAATTTCTTTGAGGGCCAAAAATAAATACCTTTTTAAGAATAGTGTCCCCACCCACCAAAATTCGTTCTGCTCTATTCAAGAGAACAATACTTCCATAAGTATGGCCTGGCATAAGAATCACCTCAAACACACGACCACCTATATCTATTATTTCACCATCAAAGATTGGATTTGGGATTGCATCTCCCGGTTTACATTTACAAGCATAATAGGCAAACTCTGATGGATGCATCAGAGTTTTTTCAAACTGATGATTACATCCAATATGATCACTGTCTGCGTGAGTGTTTACAAGATTCACACTATAACAACCAAATTGAGATAATGCTCCTCCACCTTGAGATATATTATTTCCCCAATGACTTGCATCATTAATATCAACTCCAAAAGTCTGAATTGGACATCCGAAAGTTGCAATCACTTCCACTACTTCTCCGATTCTGCCTTCCTGCATCCACTGTTTTGCTTTTCTCATAGCCGGAAAATAATTAGACCAAACACCTTCTGCACAAAATACGTTGTTGTTTTTTGCACATTCAAAAATTTCAACAGCATCTTGCGCATTTTGAGTCATTGGTTTTTCTACCAAACAGTTTTTTCCTGCATTCATTATTTTAAAACATTGTTCTTTATGAAGCCACGGAGGAGATGCAACGTAAACAATATCTACATCTTCTCGTTTTAACACATCTTCTATGTTCGTATAGGCAGTTGCATTTACAAGTTGATTGCTTTCAATAAAATTCTGAGCTTTTGTATAATTGGAAGAACAAACTGCTACAATCTCATATGTGTCCGCCTGTCTCATTTCTTTAATTACCCTGTTGGCAATTTTCCCAAGGCTCCACATAGCCCATTTTACTTTTCTTTTACTCATAACTTACTCCTTATCATAATCAGCGCCTTTATTAATATCTGCAAAATTAACCATTGACTTGTATATTAATTATATCAATACATTATTATTTTGAAAAGATATTGACAACATTTGTCATTATAGCAAAATTGACAGATAAATGACAGAGCTATTTTGCATTGCCTACATTGTTATTTCAATACTATTCGTTCAGATGAACGAATAGTATTGTCATTTATTTGTAAAAATTAGTTCAAGTATTCTGTTTATTTTAATTTTAAATACGATAAAATAGAATTATCACACGGATAATCCAAAATCATTCAACCCATTTGTAACTGTTCAATACCCTCACAGTTATACCCATTTTATTTATATATAAAATTTCAGGAGGTAGAAGAATATGAAAATGACCGAACGAGAATGTGCTTTATTAGCTTTTGATCATCAGGAAACACCTTGGGTTCCATCACCTTCAACAAGTATGGATATCTGTATCCCAACTGTAATTGAAGAGGGTGCCCGTGGCTACGGTATCACAACTGACTGGTTTGGGGTAAAATATCTCTATAGAGAAGATCAACCTGGTCCAATGCCTCTGGAATCTGAAGTCAAAATTGATGATATTGAAAACTGGAAAGAAATTGTTACTATGCCTAACATAGATGATTATGACTGGGAAGGTCATGCAGCCAGAGACACAGCTAACTGGGATAGAAAAAACAAAGTATCAAAATGCATATTGATAAATGGTTGCTTTGAAAGTCTTCATATGTTCTGCGGATTTGTTGATGCACTCTGCAATATTCAGGAATATGAAGATGAATGTAAAGACTTTATGGAATGGATTGCAAACTACAAAGTTGCAATTATAGAACGCGTTAAAAAGTACTATAATCCAGATATCATTCAATTTCATGACGATTATGGAAATACCAATAATATGTTTATGCCTTTATCAAAATGGAATACTATTGTCCGTCCCAATCTGCAGAAAGTTGTTGATGCAGTAAAAGGGAATGATATGCGATTTCTCCTTCACTCTGATGGAAAAATTCGCGAAATGATTCCTACATTTATTGAAATGGGAATAGAAGCATTAAATCCAGTACAAACAGAAAATAATCCTTATGAAGTCAAACAACTTTTTGGTGACCGTCTTACCATTAACGGTGGGTTTGATAATGTTGCTGTACTAGACAATCCTGATGCTACGGAACAAGATATCCGTGATTCTATTAACAAAACTTTATATGAAATGTATCCTGGCGGAGGATGGGTTGCTCACTGCAGTTTCCTAAATCAATTTTCCGATCGTAACGCAATATGGCTGGATTGCTTAGATAATTTTAATCAGCCTCTTATGGAAAAGGCTGGTGTTCCTTTTATACGACACGGAAATATGGATGTCCTACAATCTGTGTATAATCTTGCTGAAAACGCAAAGAAATAGTTATCTCTTTATCAATACAAAAGAGACCAAATTCCAATCACTTGAAATTTGGTCTCTTTTCTTCTTTTATCCACAGAATGTCTCCACACGAGACATCCTTCTCCACACCACAACCTGGTTATCCACACAACAACCAGCGGCTTTCCCCACTCCAAAGTCTGGAGATCCTAAAAAGCCCAGGGGGAGTGCACGAGGGGGGCCGGGCATAGGCCCCCTCTGCAAAATCTCTTATTTGATATATACTTTATCCAGATGCCAGATATCATCCACATATTCCTGGATAGTTCTGTCAGAAGTGAACTTACCGGCACATGCAGTATTCATCATAGCCATACGTGCCCAGCCTTTTTCGTCCTTGTATGCTTCTTCCACTTTCTTCTGTGCAGCTGCATAGGAACGGAAATCACCAAGGATGAAGTACTGGTCTGCTCTTTCTCCACCATTCTGGTTCAGGAGAGAGTTGTAAAGATCACGGAACAGTTCTGTATCGCTGGAGAATGTTCCGTTTACCAGTTCTGTCAGTACCTGACGGATCTCATCATCTGTATTGTAGATGACTCTTGGATCATATCCACCATTGTTTTCGTAGTTGATAACTTCGTCTGCGCTGAGACCAAAGATAAAGGCATTCTCCTGTCCTACTTCTTCTACGATCTCTACGTTTGCACCGTCCATGGTTCCCAGAGTAGGTGCACCGTTCAGCATGAACTTCATGTTACCAGTACCGGAAGCTTCCTTACTTGCAGTAGAAATCTGTTCAGAAACATCTGCTGCTGCAAAGATCATCTCTGCATTAGATACACGATAGTTCTCAATGAATACAACTTTCAACTTACCTTCGATAGATGCATCATTGTTTACAACATCAGCCACAGAGTTGATAAGTTTGATGATCTTCTTGGCACGAGCATAACCGGCAGATGCTTTTGCGCCGAAAATAAATGTTCTTGGATAGAAGTCCATTTCCGGATGTTTCTTGATCTGATCATACAGATAGATCACATGAAGGATGTTCAGAAGCTGACGTTTGTACTCATGAAGTCTCTTAACCTGAATATCAAAGATAGAACGAGGATTTACCTCTACTCCATTATGTTCCAGAATATATTTTGCCAGACGTACTTTGTTCTGATATTTGATGTTCATGAATTCCTGCTGAGCTTTTTCATCATCAACATAAACTTTCAATTTACTGATCTGAGACAGATCTGTGATCCATTCCGGTCCGATATGATCAGTTACCCAGTCTGCAAGAAGCTGATTTCCATGAAGAAGGAAACGTCTCTGGGTAATACCGTTTGTTTTGTTGTTGAATTTCTCAGGCATCATTTCATAGAAATCTTTCAGTTCCTGTTTCTTCAGGATCTCCGTATGAAGTCTTGCAACACCGTTTACAGAATAGCCTGCAACGATTGCAAGGTGAGCCATCTTAACCTGTCCATCATAGAGAATAGCCATGTTTTTGATCTTGTCGTAATTTCCAGGATATTTCGCCTGAATATCAAGAATAAAACGACGGTTGATCTCTTCGATGATCTGGTATACACGAGGAAGCAGTCTGGAGAACAGCTCTACCGGCCATTTTTCAAGCGCCTCTGCCATAATTGTATGGTTGGTATAAGCAACACATTTGGTTGTTACAGACCATGCATCATCCCAACCAAGTCCCTCTTCATCCATAAGGATACGCATAAGTTCTGCTACAGCTACTGTCGGATGAGTATCATTCATCTGGAAAGTAACTTTTTCATGAAGTTTCATGATATCTTTATGGGCTTTTTTGTATTTTGCAACAGCAGCCTGAAGACTTGCAGATACAAAGAAGTACTGCTGTTTCAGACGCAGTTCTTTACCTGCCATATGGTTATCATTAGGATAAAGTACCTCTACGATATTGCGGGCAAGGTTTTCCTGCTCAACTGCTTTCTTGTAATCACCTTTATCAAAGGAATCCAGCTCAAAGTCCACAATCGGTTCTGCATCCCAGATTCTTAAAGTGTTAACGATTTTATTGTTATAACCAACGATAGGCATATCAAAAGGAACTGCTTTTACAGCCTGATATCCCTTGTGTACGAATTTGTTGGAACCTGTTGCAGGATCATATTCTACATCAACGTATCCGCCAAAATGTACTTCTTTTGCATATTCCGGACGACGAAGTTCGAATGGATATCCATTTTTCAGCCAGTTATCCGGTACTTCTACCTGATATCCGTCTTTGATCTGCTGTTTGAACATACCATAACGATAACGGATACCACATCCATATGCACTGTAATTCAGAGTTGCAAGGGAATCCAGGAAGCATGCTGCCAGACGTCCCAGTCCACCGTTTCCAAGAGCCGGATCCGGTTCCTGATCCTCGATCACATTAAGATCCAGTCCAAGTTCATCCAGTGCTTCTTTTACTTCTTTGTATGCAGTAAGGTTGATCAGGTTATTTCCAAGGGCACGGCCCATAAGGAATTCCATTGACATATAATAAACAGTCTTTGGATCCTGTTCTTTATATGCATTCTGTGTTTCCAGCCAGTTATCAATGATAACATCTTTTACGGTGTAGCATACAGCCTGAAAGATCTGCTCCTGAGTAGCTTCTTCCAGTTTTTTGCGATAAAGAAATTTGACATTTTCTTTTACACTTTCTTTGAAAGCTTCTTTTTTAAACTGCTTATCGATCATCGCATTTCCTCCTTGTTGTGCAGCAATGCTGCACCTTTTTATTACCCCCAATTTAGCGAATCATGCCCGGTTATATGCCGGGCATGACCTCATTACATTTTTGCAACACCAAGAACAACTGGTTCTTTGTTAATGTTCCATTCTTTTACATATCCTTCTGTTTCTCCCAGAGTAACATCCTCTGCAAGTACTTCGGACATGATCTCCTCTTTGTGATTCTTCATGAGTTCAAGAATGCGTTCATTATCTTTTGCATAGATGTGAATCTTATCCATAACCTCAAATCCCGCTTCTTTTCTCATTGTCTGAATCTTGCTGACAATCTCACGTACAAAACCTTCTTCGATCAGTTCTGGTGTCAGATTGGTGTCAAGGACTACAGAAACATCTCCATCTGTTTCTGTTACATAACCTTCTGTCTGTGCAGTCTCGATAAGCAGGTCTTCTTCAGTCAGTTCTGCCTTGTTTCCATCAATATCCAGTGTCAGGACACCTTTGGATCTCAGTTCGTTCATAGCTTCTGTTCCATTGATCTCTGACAGTGCCTTACGGATACCATTCAGAAGTTTGCCGTATTTCGGTCCAACAGTACGAAGCTGTGGTTTGAAGCTGTAAGAAATAAAGGATTCTACATCTTTTGCAAATTCAACTTCTTTTACATTCAGTTCATCTGCAATGATATCTGTGTAGAACTGTCCCATTTCTTTTTCAGCTTTTACATACATGGTTCCGATCGGCTGACGGTTCTTAATATTGGCTGTATTTCTTGCAGCACGACCAAGAACAACGATCTTCAGCAGCTCTTCCATGTCTTCTTCCAGCTCTTTGTTGATCCATGCTTCCTGTACTTTCGGGAAATCACAGAGATGGATACTTTCGATAGCATCTTTGTCAACACTTCTTACAAGGTTCTGGTAAATTTCTTCTGTCATGAATGGGATCATAGGAGCTGCTGCCTTGGAGATAGTTACCAGTGCAGTGTACAGAGTCATATAGGCATTGATCTTATCCTGCTCCATTCCTTTTGCCCAGAAACGTTCACGGCTTCTTCTTACATACCAGTTACTCATCTCATCAACAAAATCCTGCAATGCTCTTGCACTTTCCGGAATCTTGTAGTTAGCCAGACAGTCATCTACTGTTTTTACTACGGAATTCAGCTTGCTTAAGAGCCATTTGTCCATAACCGGAAGATTGTCATAATCTAAAGTATATTTAGTTGGGTCAAAATTGTCAATATTTGCATACAATACAAAGAATGCATAGGTATTCCACAGAGTACCCATGAATTTACGCTGACCTTCCTGAACAGCCTTGCCATGGAAACGGTTTGGCAGCCATGGAGCACTGTTGATATAGAAATACCAGCGGATAGCATCTGCGCCGTATTTTTCAAGAGCATCGAAAGGATCTACTGCATTTCCTTTGGACTTACTCATTTTCTGTCCGTTTTCGTCCTGTACATGGCCAAGAACGATAACGTTCTTATATGGAGCCTGATTAAACAGGATTGTGGACTCAGCCAGCAGAGAATAGAACCATCCTCTTGTCTGGTCTACAGCCTCGGAGATAAAGTCTGCCGGGAACTGTTTTTCAAAAAGTTCTTTATTTTCAAATGGATAATGATGCTGTGCAAAAGGCATTGCTCCGGAGTCAAACCAGCAGTCAATAACTTCTGGTACACGATGCATGGTTCCACCACATTCCGGGCATTTCAGAGTGATCTCGTCAATATATGGACGATGAAATTCTACTGTTTTGGCTTTTTCGTCACCACTCATTTCAAAAAGTTCCTGGCGGCTTCCGATAGAATGCATATGACCGCATTCGCACTGCCAGATGTTCAGTGGTGTTCCCCAATAACGGTTTCTGGAAATACCCCAGTCCTGAACGTTTTCCAGCCAGTCTCCAAAACGTCCTTTACCGATGCTTTCCGGAATCCAGTTGATGGTATTGTTGTTACGGATCAGGTCATCTTTGACTGCTGTCATTTTGATGAACCAGGATTCGCGGGCATAGTAGATCAGTGGTGTATCGCATCTCCAGCAGTGTGGATAATCATGCTCAAATTTCGGAGCATCAAAAAGTTTGCCTTCTTTATCCAGATCCTGAAGTACCATCGGGTCAGCTTTCTTTACAAAGATTCCTGCATATGGAGTCTCTGCTGTCAGATCACCTTTACCGTCTACAAACTGTACAAATGGAAGATCATAGTTACGTCCGATACGGCTGTCATCTTCACCAAATGCAGGTGCGATATGAACGATACCTGTACCATCACTCATAGTTACATAGCTGTCTGCTGTAACAAAATGTGCTTTCTTTTTCTGTTTTGCAGCTGCTTCTCCTGCACATGCAAACAGAGGCTCATATTCTTTGTATTCCAGATCTTTACCAACATATTTTTCAAGTACTTCGTATGCTGGTGTGTCCTCGGAACCAAGTTTGCCCAGAACTTTATCCAGAAGTGCTTCTGCCATATAATAAGTATATCCGTCTGCTGCTTTTACTTTGCAGTAAACTTCATCCGGGTTTACGCAGAGTGCAACGTTGGAAGGCAGAGTCCATGGTGTAGTTGTCCATGCCAGGAAATATGCATCTTCTCCAACAACTTTGAAACGAACGATAGCGGAACGTTCTTTAACTGTTTTGTATCCCTGAGAAACTTCCTGTGCAGAAAGAGGAGTTCCACAACGCGGGCAGTAAGGAACGATCTTGAATCCTTTGTAAAGGAGTTTCTTGTTCCAGATTTCTTTCAGTGCCCACCATTCAGACTCAATATAATCATCATGATAAGTTACATATGGGTTATCCATATCTGCCCAGAAACCAACAGTAGAGGAAAAATCTTCCCACATTCCTTTGTATTTCCATACGCTTTCTTTACACTGCTGGATAAATGGCTCCATGCCGTATTCCTCGATCTGTTCTTTGCCGTCGAGGCCGAGTTTCTTTTCTACTTCCAGTTCTACAGGAAGTCCATGAGTATCCCATCCTGCTTTACGGGGTACCATATAACCTTTCATTGTACGGTATCTTGGGATCATATCTTTGATAACACGAGTCAGTACGTGTCCGATATGTGGTTTGCCGTTGGCTGTCGGCGGTCCATCATAAAACATATAGGTAGGATCATCTTTGCGGTCTTCCATGCTTTTTTCAAAGATTTTGTTTTCTTTCCAGAATTTTTCTACCTGTTTTTCACGATCTACAAAATTAAGATTCGTATCTACCTTCTGGTACACAATAAATTCCTCCTTAAAAAATTATAGGGGTAGGTATAATGTTTTCATTATACAAAAAAAACTTCCATCCTGTAAAAGGACGAAAGTAATCTACTGGTTCGCACCACCTAATACACTGTACAGGCCACTATGCCGATACATGTTCCCTTTAACGGCGGAATCACCGTCTTTCCTTACTTTTCTGTTGTAAATTTCAGGTCTCTGTCATTCAGGAAAGCGACTCCGGAGTGATCTTCCATCGAAATTACTGACGCCGGGTTCTCACCTTACCCCGACTCTCTGGGGCGTTCCTTCCGATTTACTGTCTCCATCTAAGTCTTTGCTTGATTTTTGTTGTGTTTTGCATCTATATGTGCTGTCTTATTATAAGATGTTGATTTTACAGATGTCAAGGGGTTTTTCCTACTTTTAACATTATTCAGGACCCCGGATGAGTCGTTATTCTAGGATTCCGAACAGAGAAAAGAAAATCGAATATTAGTTATGCTGAAATGATTCATAAAACAGATTGACGGATACGCTGGCGATTCCTGCTTCGATTCAGGCATTTATTAGCTGCCAGTCGGGCAAACTCACACCTTCGGTGTTCAAACAGTGCCCTTTGTGGCAGCAATTAGCCTGCATCTCATCGACGGAATCTTGGCAGCATCCGTACAATGCTGTTGTTATGATCTTTCAGCTGAAAACATATGTATGAAATTTCTTTTCCAGTTGGAAGGTTAGTTATATAACTCCCATCCACCCCACATTGGATCACCGGCTGCGCCGGCATATGATACTTCTGTGGGGATTGCTGCGCAGAGCACAGCAATCCCCTAAGTTTATCCCCCTTGTAACATACTTATTATTACAGTATAATTGTAAAAAGTGTTACACTCTATGCCCCACCACAGATGAAAAGCTATATGCTGTTTGTATTTGCAGCTAATGGCAGATCAGAAGAACTCAACCGATACCTGTGAGTAAAACAACTGAGATCATTTGGTTAAGGTTTGCTTGAGGGATTTCGTCGAAGTACTTAGATTATAGGATTTTGTGTTGCAGACAAAAATTGCACTGTCTGAGCACAGCGAGTTTGCTATTTTTGTTTGCGCTTTTAACAAAATCATATATTCTTAGTACTTCAGAAATTACGAACCCGCAAACCCTACACCAGATATCTCACGTTGCTTTTGTATCACAGATATTTTCTATTTCTTCTATATCTGCCTTTCTGCAAATTAAATCACATATAATTTTTATCCCCCAACTTAAGAAAGGTTTTATATATGAAGAAATTTAAGCAATTGCTGGGGATGATTCTCTGTTCCACTCTGATAGCAGGATCATCCATTCCGGTATACGCCACAGATGAATACGGTATGCCCTATGTGACTGCCACCCCCATTCCGGAACAGCACACAGAATACTACATGCAGCCAGCAGACACCGATTCCATCGAAGGATGGCCTCAGGGGCCACAGATTGAAGCAGAATCCGCAGTACTGATGGATATGGTGAGTGGCACCATCCTTTATTCCAAAAACGCCGATAAAGTAGAATACCCGGCAAGTATCACCAAGATCATGACCGGGCTTCTTGGCTGTGAAAGTCTGAATCCCAGCGACAAATTCGCCATGTCCGAGACGGCCGCCCATGGCATCACCGATGCACAGAGTTCCAGTATCTATGCGGATACAGGCGAGGAATTTACGATCGAGCAGGCTCTTATGGCTGTGATGCTCCAGTCTGCCAATGAAATGACCCTTGCCATTGCAGAACAGACCTCTGGCTCTGTAAAGAAATTTGTGGAACAGATGAACCTGAAAGCCCGACAGCTGGGATGCACCAACACTCATTTCAATAACCCCAATGGGCTTCCTGACGAACGCCACTATACCACAGCCAATGACATGGCAAAGATCGCCCGGGCTGCATGGAACAACCGTACTTTCCGTAAATTTGTCACCACAGGATATTATGAGATACCGCCTACCAATAAGTTCGCAGAAACTCGTTACCTTCTGAATCATCACAAGATGATGGAGGGACAGGCGTATGCTTATAATGGAGTTCTGGGTGGTAAGACCGGTTACACAGAAGCGGCTGGAAACACCCTGGTCACCTTTGCAAAAAATGACAATACCTATCTGGTATCAGTCGTTCTCAAATCCATAAATGGAGCCTATGCAGATACAGCGGCGCTTCTCAATTATGGTTTTGACAATTTTCAGAGAGTAAAAGCCCATACACCTTCCGCACTGGCACCTACAGCCGGACTTCCCTTTGGCAAAGGACTGGGACTGTGGACTGAAACACCTTATGTTTTTAAACGCGGAAGCGGACGTGCGTCTGTCACACTTCCCACAGGGACGGATACGAAGTCTCTGAACACATCTTCACAGATAATAAAAAATCCGGCAGGACTCCCACTGATCATGACCACTTACAGTTACAATGGTCATCCCGTAGGAACTGCCAGATATTATCAGCAATTACAGCCTTCAGATCTTTTCTGACTGCCGCTTCACCTGTTTCTTCAGGCGGAGGGACTCACGTTTTTCCCTGAGTTCCTCCGCTGCTTTTTCGTCTACATTCTTTAACGTCTTTACCGGATAATACTTTTCATCCTCTGTATGATATATTCTGATCTTTCCATGTACCCAGCCATGTTTCTGACAGAGAGAAAGGCTTTCGTATGCCTTGGAATTATTAAGAAACCATCGAAGCTTTCTTTTGGCAGGAAAATGACAGATGGGACATCTGGTACTGGTGACCTCCCTGTCTTTCATAATCCTGTCCTTGTCATCAAATTCCCGGAAAATATACTGGTCATATTCCGGATAGGACAGAAATATCTCTTCTTTCCGTTTCTTTGGATTCTGATAGACATCCACAGAAGAATACACAAAGACTTTCTCCATGTCCAGTGTCTGTAGCACTTTTGCAGTGTAGATGGCATCTGCCAGTGCCCTGTGAAAATCTTTTCCCTTACGGATTCCAAGTTCATCTATGGCATACTCCAGACTACGTCTCTGAGGCACTTCTCCGTTCTGAATCCCAAATACTTTCTGCACGTCATAATAAGTCACTGGACCAGGCAACATCGACAGAAGCCCATAATACTTCATATTACGCTGCAGTTCCATTACATCCTGATTTCCCCATGTAAAAAAGGCAAAATCCTCTCCGCACCATTCCAGAAACTCCTTTACCACCTCCGGGAAAGGACTTCCATCTGCAAGATCTTTATAATCCACATGGATCACCTCGTGGATACTATCATGGATCCAGTTGTAAACCTGAGGCTTGATCAGCCTCTGAAAAACATCGACCTGCTTTCTTTCTTCATTTAGTTTTACTGCGCCGATCTCTATAATCTCAAAAGGCAGGCGGCTGTTGGAATATTTTTTACCACCAGGGCTCTGATTCCACTCCAGATCAAATATGATATAATTCATGTGTAGTTTCCTTCACTCCTGTATTTCCCGACTCACCGGTATCCCTGCTACTGTTCAGGGGCTCCGGCGATTACCTGGAACTTAGTATAACAGACATAGGAGCACCTTTCAACCAGAGGAATCTTCCAGATACAGTTACGGCACCTGATTTGTTTCCATTTTTCGGTTTACATAATAAAAAGACCGATGCAATTCACACATCGGTCTTTTTATGCTTATATTATATTACTGGTTTACCACATATAACTGTAATATCTTTCATATCCTGTTCCGTCTTTCAGGCTGTTTTCCCATTCCTGAAGAAGGCTGTCACCGTTATCACCGTCGTCCTGAGATTCCTCATCGGATGAATCCTGGGAATCCTGAGAGTCTTTGGAATCTTTGGAGTCTTTTTTACTTGTATCTTCACCCAGAGTTACGGTAACTGTTTTTTCTTTGTATCCGTCACCATCAATTGTCTCGATTGTAACATCAACCTCTTCATCTGGTGCATAGTACTGAAGCAGATCTACCAGACTTTCAATGCTGCGTACTCTCTTACCATCAAATTCTGTGATGATAGATTTTTCTTTGATTCCAGCTTTGTCTGCTGCACTGTCTTTGGTAACTTCTGCAACAAGAACACCTTCCGGAACGCCATAGTTCTGAGAAGCATCGTCACTTACTGTCATACCTGTAATTCCCAGGACACCATGATTATCTACTTTGTCTCTTGGTGTTTCATTCATCAGGTTCTCCAGAACATCGGATACATCAGAGATCGCAATGGCATAACCCATACCTTCTACTTCTGTGGAAGCAAGTTTGGCAGAATTGATACCTACTACTTCACCTTTCATATTCAGAAGAGCACCACCACTGTTACCAGGGTTGATCGCTGCATCTGTCTGGATCAGGTTGGTTCCATCAGAATCTTCATCTGCCTGTCCGTTCTCGTCAAGTTTACGGTTCTTGGCACTTACAATACCGGTTGTTACAGACTGTCCATAACCAAGGGCATTACCGATAGCAATCACCTGCTCACCAACTTTCAGATCATCAGAACTTCCGATGGTAGCTACCTCAATCTCATCCAGAGTATCATCCGAAACATCTGAAAGTGCTACAGACACAACTGCAAGGTCTTTGTCTTCATCATAGCCGTTTACAGTAGCTTCGTATGTCTCTCCGTCAATGCAGGTAACAGATACGGTATCTGCACCTTCTACTACATGATAGTTGGTAGCGATCAGAAGATTGTCATCATTTTTTCCTACGATAATACCAGAACCGCTTCCCTCAACTTCCTGCTGGGTTGTGTATCCCTGGCTTCCGCCAAATCCGTAATATCCAAGATAGTTCTGGACATCCTGAACAGATTTGGTTGTAATGGAAACAACGGATTTCATTCCTTCTGCTGCAATATCAGAAACATCCAGGCTTCCTTTTACTGCTGTGTCATCTGAACTGTCCTCAGAATCTTCATCGGAAGAATCTTTATCTTTACTCTTCTTGCTGGATTTGGTCTGAAGAAGTGTCTTATTATCTTTGCTGGATGCAGCTTCTACTGTACTGCTGTTCCATCCTGTGATCGTATTGATCCCTTCAAAAGATCCTGCTGCAAGTCCTCCTGCAACTACTGCGCAAAGAGCAATGCCTGCTGCTTTTTTCACTTTTTTTCTCATCTTTTCTTTCGGATCATTCTCATTATTATCTGGCATTAATACGTTATTCATATCGCTCATCAAAATCCCCTCCTTGGAATTCTCTGTTCTCTTTATCTTTGATGGTTAGAAGTATAGGGGATATTTGTGTTTACTTTGTGGGAAAAATGTGACGAATCTGTTAAATGCTTCCTGCGTCAAAACATCAATGCAAATACATCCTGCTATCTCTATCTCCTGATGATGGGTGCTCCACAGTGAATGCAGTAATTGTCTTCATCCTCAACATCCCCTCCACATTTCGGGCAGATATGTGCTCTCGTTGTAAAAACACTGCTGCTGCCAGTGGATGAAGAATCTGCTGACTTACTGGTATAAGTTGAAGTACTTTTTGCAGATGCAGAACTGGTTGTGGTTCCTGTAGCTTCTGCTTTTTTGTTTCCTCTGAGAAGCAGGATCACACCAATGATCGCCGGCAGGAAATACCCTATATACATCCCTGCTGCTGATTCTGCTGGCTGATACTGAGCTCTTACCCAGATAGGATTTCCCTGTGAAATACTGAAAATAAGCACGATGATCTGTATGCAGATCAGAACAATTCCTACTTTCTGACCCATTCCCATCTTTTTATCGGTTCCGGCAGCAGCCTTTGCTTCTGCTTTGGCGAGTTTTGCTTCTGTTTTTGCCTTCATTTTTTCCTGATATTTCACTTCTTTACTGGCTGCAACCTCACTAGCCACAAACATGACCACTGCACCCACAACAATCAGAGCAATACCACCAAGTACATCCCCTGCCACACTTCCGGTACCTTCCGATGCTGATACAAAGCCCAGTGCACAGCCTAACAGATAAAATCCCATAATAACAAATGCAGCTCCAAATGAACTTATAATTGAAGCCAGTTTTGAATGTTTATATCTGATAAGAATCATTTTTCTTTTCCCCCTTTATTACAGATCTCCTGCATCAGAAAACCAGTTATCTTTCTCTCCATTGGAGCTTGTACCTGAACTTCCGGGTTTCGGCATAGAACTGATCAGTGTCGGTTTCTTTTCAGGTTCTGCTGTCTTCTCCGGTGCCGGTTTTGGTTCTGGTTTTGGCTCCGGTGTCCAGATGGTTGATTTTGGTTTTGATTTTGGTTCTTTTTCTGGTGCAGAAGTTTTCGGTGCTGCAATAGGTGTACCACATTTACCACAGAATTTTGCTCCTGCTTTTATCCGAAGTTCTGCTCCACATTTTCTGCAAAACATCTCTTATTCCTCCTGTCTCTTTGCTGAACTTCTGTTATAGTCACTGTTCATGACCTTAACGGAAACCTGTCAGATACTGTTACAAATAGCATCTACAATTTCTTTATAGGTAAATTCTTCCAGACCTTTACCTGCTGTGGACGGATAATGGATTACATTATTCCATGTAGAAGAAATCTGTTCCCAGTAAGGGACCTTCGGTGCAAAAAGGACCAGTCTCTTTGCTGCATTTTTGATATAAGGTTCCATCTGGCAGTCTCCCCACCAGCGGGTAAGCTCGTTAAAATCTGCCGGCATTCCTTTTGGATATTTGGGTTCATTTTTTGCATAACCAATAGGATGTGTGGATGCGTCTGTCCATACAACAATAATATTTCTCTTTTTCGTTCCTTCTTTGGTCCAGTCGGAACGAATGGCATAAGCTAGCGCTTCCAGACCATCTTCCGGCTCATCTCCGCCTCCTGCTGCATAAATACTGTTGATACAGGATTCAAACTGTGCAGCTTCCTGAGGCAGCTGGAAAAATTTGGTCATCAGCATAGGTTCTTCATCTGCCACGTAGTCTCTGAATATAATTACCTTTACTCTCATGCTGTTGATGGTTTTCTGTTTTTTCTCCATGACAGCAACCACATCTTTGTAAAAAGACAATGCATTCTGCTTTACCGTATTGATCACAGGTCCCATACTTCCTGTTGCATCAATGCAGAAACACATGTCTACATTGTAAGTCATCTTTAATGCCATTTTGTTATCCTCCTACTGTTTATTTAAAGATCTCCTGCAGATGAGAAGAAATTTCCCATAGTACTGGTAGCTTTGTGAACAGTTCCCTTCCACATTCGTTCTGCCTCATCCAGCGTGATCCTTTTTTTCACATTTTTTTCTGTCATGGCTATGATCATGTTTCGCCAGAGTTCCGGAATAGCTCTGTTGTAAGTCAGACCACCTCCGTCCAGCACTGCTTCAAAAGCATAGTCATATTTTTCATGATCAAATTCCGGCAGTTCCCCTGTAAAAATCTGATGAAACACAATTCCCAGGGCAAACACATCAATTGCCCTTGTGAGTCTGCCTTCCTCTTCTTCCATCATAACAAAGGTTTCCGGTGCCATATAGACCGGATCACCCATGATCTCTTCTTCCGGTGAAGGTGGCTGTGCCTCCCAGAAACTGTTGTCAAAATCGATTACTTTCCCTGTGATTTTTCCTGATGGAAGTTTCCGGAAAAGCACATTATCCAGTTTCACATCAGCATGAACAATTCCTGCATGATGAAGTCCCTCCATACAGTGAAGCAGCGCCTTACAGATTCTTATTTTGTCTGCCTCCGGAAGTTTTTTTACAAGAGTCATGCTGACACCTGTGATTTTTTCCATTACCAGATAATAATGACTGCCATCTCTGAAAAATTCTTCGATCTCTACCAGGTTACCATCGGAACAGTTGTTGATAGCGTTATACATGCACCGACTGCGGTCTTCATAATCTTTACATATTTTTCTTTTGTGATCGATCATTGCCTGATCCAGAAGCTCTGTATGTATCGGATATACCGGATCAATAAATTCTTTGATAAAATAATCTCTTCCGTTTTTGGTGGCAAATCCCCATTTGGAAAAACCACTGTTGTTGGTTTTCAGTTCACCTTTGATCTCATAGCCCTTAATCTGCATTCTGTTTCTCTCCTGCTGTCCACAAACATTCATAAGAATCCCTGTAGGTTTCCCACTGATGGAATAATTCTTCCTCTGAAAGTTCTCCCGGAGACGGATATGTTTCTTTCATATAAGACAGTCTCTCCATAAGTGTTTCTTTCATAGTTTCAAAGTCCTTATAAGAGCCGGTCCATAATGTCAGAGAAAAATCGTCTCCTGATACCTGTGCGATCTGTTCTTCCAGAAGATCTTTCCACTGGGCTACATTCTCTGCTTCTTTCAGGGTTTCCAGAAGAAGTTTTTCAAACTCCATGGGACTTGCAAGATATCCGAAACAGCCATCTGTAGCAGCAAATACCACTGCCGGTTCTGACAGCTGCAGCTGTCTTTTATGGATCTCATAAGGTCTGGATGCACTGGCTACATTGGTCATCGGTGCATCTTCCCGGAGATTCATCATGGCATCTGTCACTGTCACATCATCTACTGTAACCTGATGAAGCCCATTACCATCCAAAATATATCCTCTGGAATCTCCGCACCAGTAGAAGTCCACACTGTTCTCATCCTTATCTGCTGTAAAAAATGTTATGGTACTTGGAAATTCTCTGTTAAGGCTTCCCAGCAGCGCCTGTCCAGAAGCACCTCTCTCCTTACATGTAGTCAGCATTTTGTCTGTAATTACTTTAAGAATTTTTTCCGGACTGTCACCCTGCATATAATCCTGAAACCAGATCTTTGTGGCTGCTGCCAGTGCTCTGGACGCTACTCTGGCTCCTGTAAGTCCTCCGAACACAGGATATACTTTTGCTCCGCTTCCTCCGCATCCGTCAAAGACTCCCATAATGAGTCTGTCCTCATCATGCTCAAAAAGGAAAAAGTCTTCACCTTTTCCTTTTATCTGCTCCTGGCTTAATACCAGATATTTATTTGAATCTTTATTCTCGTTTTTCATATGTCCCTTTATCTTTACATTGTTGTGAAATAATCAAACATGCCTGTAAGTTCATCCGGGTCAAGAGAAGACATACCTACTGTCAGCAGATACTGGTCATCATCTGAAACCAGGTAAATCTCTGTTCCGTAATAAGGAGTTCCGTTTACTAGGCATTTGTACATACCCATGTAATGCTCTTTCCCTGCAAACTCTGCACTATCTACACTTGTTTCAAAGTCTGTGATCTCTACATCTTCGCCCAGAACTTCTTTCAGACTGTCCTCATATGTTTTTGCTGTACTCTCAGCTACTACACTTTCTTTATCCCAATGATCATTTCCTATTCCGGGAGTCTGAAGCTGTACGGCCAAAGAAGAGGTTGTGGTATCTGTATACGCTGTAAAAACCTGAACCGGAGTGCCTAATGCTGCCTGAGTACGGGCATAAGAATAGGCACTGTCCGAATTGGACTGTTCTATTACATCCTGATCATTAAACTGAACCAGTGTCTGTCTTGGTTCCAGAACAAAATTATCCGGAAGCTGTATTTTAAATCCGTATTCTGGATTCTCATAACCCTGGGTTACATACTGACCGATAACATCTTCACTGATTTCATCTGTATCTGCATAAACACTGACACCACCAAGCCCTGCCGGACTGAAACTTCCCATGCACATTACTGCCGCCATGCACACTGCTGCTTTTTTTATAAGATTTCTTTTCATACTGTTTTGCCTCTCTTTCGCTGTTTTAGCCAGATATAATCTGGCTGTTATTTTGCAGTTATTTATCTCTGCTGCTTTCAATTTTTACACTGACCGCTCTTGCTGACCAATCAGAAATAAGTTTAATACGGTTCTGTTTTGTTTCGACTTCATAAGCATAATTAAAACCATTTTTATACAAATCCGTATAATTCAACTGCATTTTCTTACCGGTTGCATCCTGTATCTCTTTTTTCAGATAGCGAAGAAGTTCTTTTTTGTTTTCCTGGTCAGAAGGACAATATGCAAAAAATGCCTCGCACCAGGAATCCCCCTCTGACATATCGGGCTGATAATTGACACTTCCATAATTTTCCTGAAATTTCTGCTTCCAGTTTTCATCTCCAATGTAAGAATTCATAGGCATTGCAACAAGTGCAGAGATGTTTAGTTGATCTGCCGGATTCTTAACATCATAGGAGACAGCATCTGATGAGTAAACCGTTTTACTTTCTCTTATCAGACCAACTTCACTTTGATCATTGTAGGAGCTGTTCTGTAGAAAAAGATCATAAAGATTTCCAGACGCATCCTGCCATATCATAAATTTTCCACTGCTGTTATCAGAGTTTTTGGCTGTTTCTGCTTCCTGACAAACCACTGTAAATCCTGAGATCTCCAGCTTTGCTTTCACACTTTCATAAAGTGCCGGCAGATCTGTACAGTCTTTTTCCAATGCATTATATACTACAGAAAAGCTTTTTCTTGAAGGATACCCTATGTAGGAAATATTCCAGTCAGCACTTTGAGGATTTGTAATATCATAATTTTTATAATGTTCCGTTCCACTGATCGTATAATGATATCCCTTCTGCTTCAGCCAGCTTTCTGAATCCAGTATATTTTCCTGAGGACTGTTCTGCAGAAAATCAAGATCTACTTCCGCTACCATTTCATCACTGCTTGCCGGTCCATCTTCTCTCGTAATGGTGATCTCCTTATCTTTCAACGCAAGTTCATACCAGTTGTTTTTTTCATCATACCAGAGTTGTGTAGTGCGGTATTTCTTTCCTTTGATTCCCTCACTAAATGTAATATTTTCATCCAGGAACTCCTGATAATCCCAGTTTCTGTCTCTTAAAGCATCTTTCAGTTTCTTATAGACTTCATTCAGATTCTGTCCATCTGACTCGTACTTGATCTCTACACCACGATTACCTTCTGATACAGAAATATTCCAGTCACTTTTCCCTGGATTTATACTGTAATCTGTAAAAAATCCTGTACCGTCCTTACTGGTTGTGACTTCATATCCCTGGTTCTCTGCCCAGGATTTGAACCCATCCATAGAAGTATAAGGTGCTTCTTCCAGAAGTTTGAAATCCATATCTTTTACCAGGGTATCTGCTTTATGAACACTGAAGCCGTATAACCCACCTGCGATCAGCACCGCTGCCACCGGAATCAGTCCCCAGTGTTTTTTCTTTTTGGGTTTCTTCGCTGGTGTGGCAGATCTCGGTTCTGAATATTTTACTTCGGATTCTGTTTTCTTTACTTCCGGCTCCGGTTTTCTGATTTCAGGTTCTGGTCTGGAGCGTCTGACTTCCGGTTCCGGTGCAGATTGCTTTTTTTCAGATCTGACATCTTTCCTTGTAGGCTGTTGTGAATCGGCAGAAGATTTTTTCTTTTCTGAAGAAACAACTTCATCTCTTTTTCCGTCTCCGCAGATCTGACACACTTCATCCTGCCAGTCATTCAGTCCATCGCAGTAAGGACAGCGCCATTCTGTTTGATTTTGTTTACTCATTTTCCATTGCTACCTTATCTGTCAGTGTAATAGTTTTGGAGGAATCTTCTGCTCCTTCCATAATGATTTTGTCTGCATCCATTTCTGTTATTTTGTATGAAGCGATACCACTTCCATCCCATTTGAAAGAAACATTTCTGTAATCATCCAGATTATCAATAGAAAGTTCGCCTGTCTGTTCCCCATCATTGAGACTTATATTTCCATCTTTGTCAACGGTCAGGCTTCCTACATCTGACTGCCAGGTGTATCCATACAGAAGTGCTTTTCCATAAGATGCCTGATCCATAATGGATCTGGCACTGTAAACTACATCTTCCTTTGTTTCCGGATTCATAGGATCAGAATTATCTGTCTGTGAAATGGTGATCTCCATTAATTTATCCTCATCGCCTGAGAAATAATAATCCGTATCCTGCTGTGCTTCCGGTAATTTGCTGGCATCCATGGGAAGAAGCTTTACTTCTACTTTCGGATCCTGTACACCTCCTATAAAATCTTCGGATGCATTTGTAAGATCCCATACGATCTTATCTCCCTCAATCTTGTAATCACAAAGATAATTGCGTTTGCTGTCAAGAATTCTACCATCTGGCATATACATATAAGAGTCAAGATTTACAGGCCATACTCCATAAAGCTGTGATTTCAGTTCTGCATCTGCATCATCTGTGGTTGCTTCTGCTGTCTCTTCCGTTGCTGCCGGCACATAAGCCACAGTTCCTATTACCATTGCACCTGCAAGCATAGCTGTCATCATCATTATTAATGTTTTGTTTTTCATAGTCCCCTTCTTTCGGCAGATACTCTGAATCTGCTTGCTATATATTCTTTTTACTTCAACATTGCATGCCATATACGTTGATTATACTCTGTCATTTACTATTATAGCAACTTGTTTCTGCATTTTTGTTCTGCAAACAGTAAAAAAATCATCTTTTTGCAAACTTTTACAAAAAGATGATTTTTTAGATTTTTATATGCTATTTTTATTGCAATCTTATGCTACTCCTTTGGTTTCCAGCCAGTCCAGAAGAACTTTTTTTCCTTCTTTTTTCCGTTTTGCCATATGCTGGAACTGGCAGATTGTCATTACTGTAAACAGAATTGTTATACCAATCAGAACAATCACACAGGTCCGGATACTCTCTCCTCCGCAGATTGTGCTTCGGAAAGCATTGACTGTATAAGTAAAGGGAAGATATGCATGAATCTTTCCTACAAAAGCCGGTGAAATTTCTACCGGATAGGTTCCTGCTGAACCTGCCAGCTGAACCACCATAAAGATCAGCATCAGGAAGCTTCCTACTTTACCAAAAGTAATGTTAAAGAAGTACATGATAGAGGTGAAACATGCACCTGTAAGCGCAGCAAACAATATGGTTTTGGTCATTTCCACCGGTGTAAATCCGTCAATCACATGAAGAAGGATGATCAGAAGAATTCCCTGAAGAACTGCTACCGGATAAAGTACGGTTGCTTTACTTGCCCACCATGCAAAACCAGATTTCAGTTTGCCTTTGTATTCTGTCAATGGATACATCAGACAGAATGCCAGACATCCTACCCACAAACCTACAGACATCATATATGGTGCCATTGCATGACCGTTATTTTCTACTGTAGTGATCTTTGTCTCTTCATCTTTGATTGGTGTTGCAAACATGCTGACTGTATCGTCGCTTGCTTTTGTTTCTTTTACTTCTTTTGCGCCATCACTTAAGCTTGTTGCCAGTGTATCAGAACCGTCTTTCAGTTTTGTCATTCCGTCACCAAGTTCTTTGGAACCATCATAAAGTTTGGAAGATCCTTCCTGAATCTGACCTGCACCATCTGTCAGCTGTGTTGCTCCACTGTTCAGTTTGCTGTTATTGGAAACCAATTTCTGAGTTCCGTCGTGAAGTGCTTTTGTTCCATCAGAAAGTTGTGTTGCTCCACTTGCCAGTGTTTTTGCACCTTCTGCAAGTTTGCCTGTACCTTCTGTCAGTGCTTTGTTATTTCCTGCCAGAGTCGCTACTCCATCTGTATATGTTTTAAGTCCTGTACTGAGAGTTGTCACTCCATCTGCCAGTGTTTTTCCCCCTGCTGACAGCTGACTGATTCCACCGGTAACGCTGCTTCCTGCCTCTTTCAGGCTGGATGCACCATCAGTAAGCGTTTCATCATTGGCTGTAAGTGTATCAAATCCTTCGTTTAATGCCTTCACTCCGGCTGCTGCCTTTGGAAAATCTTCTGTGGCTTTTTCCAGAGTGGTAAGGTTGGTTGAAACTGCTTCTGCTCCGGTATTTATTTTCTGTGCCCCTTCATAAAGCGTCTTCACACCTGCAGTCATAGTATTCAAAAGGTCTGAAGGAACTGCTGGCATACTGGAAGCACCATCGGACATTTCTTTTGCACCTTCTGTCATAGTTGTTGCTCCACTGTTCAGACTTTTTGCTCCTGCATTCATCTGGTCTGACAGTGTTGTCAGTTCAGAAGCTCCTTTTTTCAGCCCTGCAGCTGCAGTTTTCAATGTATCCGATGTATTGTTCAGTGTATCCTGAATACCGGCTGCTCCACTGTTGATGGCAGCGCCATAAGATACAGCCTGACTGTTATATGTATCGCCATCAATTCCATCCACATGACCTACTGCTTCAGGAACTCCTACAGTGGTGCCATCTCCTGCAATTCCTGCCAGAATATTATTGACATCTGCTGCGGAAATCTTTCCGTTTTCATCCTGCGCCAGACTCTGTACCTGTGCAATTGCTGCATTTACTGCTGCCTGTCTGTCTGCTGCTGCCTGATTTGCAGATGCTGCCACCTGTGCAGTCTGCGCATTGGCTGTATCAATCTGGCTGTTGGCTGCGCTGATCTGATTATTTGCTGCTTCTACAGCACTTGAAACAACTCCGGTCATTCCGTTGACACCATCATTGACAGACGCCGTAGCTCCGGAAATTCCACTTGCTACAGAAGAAAGAGCTCCGCTGACATCGGACATGGTTCCGGCTGCACTGTTTATTCCTTCTGCTGCTGCAGTCATTCCAGATGCACCATTACTTATTCCTGTTGCTGCATCTGTCATTCCTTTGGATGCATTTGTCATTCCCTTCTGTGCTTTCTGAAGACCTGCTGCCAGTTTTTTCATACTCTCTTCTGTGGTACTTCCAGCCAGATTCTGAAGCTGTCCATAAAGATCTTTCAGCCCGCCTTCCAGCTGTGCTGTTCCACTGACAAGAGAGGAATCCCCGTCAGATACTTTGCTGTTCAGTTTGGATACTCCATCTGAAACCTGTCCAAGGTTTTCCAGCGGAGATAACTGTTCTGCACCTGCTGCCAGCTGTTCTGCACCTTTTACATAGGCAGTTACACCATCTGCCAGTGTATTGGCACCACTGACATACTGTGTAGTTCCACTTTTCAGTGTATCCAGACCAGATTTTAAAGTATCTGCACCTTTCTTCAAACTTGTAACTCCGGATGTAAGCTGCGCAGAATTGGAATCCAGTTTGGCAACTCCGTCTGTGTAGCTTTTTACTCCTGTATCCAGACTGGTAACTCCGGACTTAAGTTCCGGAATTTTTGCTGTAAGAGTACTGACTCCGCTGTTCAGCTGTCCTGCACCGCTGTCTACCTGAGAAACACCATCTGTATATTCTTTCAGACCTTCTGTCAGTGTCTCAGAACCACTTTTGAAAGTAAGAGTACTATCTGTCAGTTTTTTCAGGTTGGTAGTAATGGTTTCATTTCCTTCAGAAGCTGACTGGATTCCATCTTTCAGTTCTGTAGAACCATCTGCTGCTTCCTGCATTCCATCACCAACAGTTCCTATCTGATCAAAAACTGTCTGTGTATAAGTTTCCGTTACTTTGGATGCAACTGCATCTTTGATTTTTGTAAGTGCAGTTTCACTCATTTTGGATGCAATATAGTTAGTTCCCGGATTTGTCTCATATGTCAGTTCCATCTTTTTCGGGTTTTCATCCATAAGGGTAGATGCATCTTTAGAAAAATCTTCCGGAATAGTAATTACCATATAGAAAGTTCCATTTTTCAGTCCCTGTTCTGCTTCATCCTGATCTACAAAATGAAAATCCAGAGAATCATTATCTTTCAATTCCTCTACCATATCCGAACCTATACTTAAAGTTTTTCCATCATAGTCTACAGACTGGTCATTATTCACTACTGCTACTGGCAATTTGTCCAGATTTCCATATGGATCCCACATGGATTTCAGAAACAGCCCTGCGTAAATAACAGGTATGATAATGATCGCCATGACTACGAGAATCAGAATTTTGTTGTTCCACAAACTCTTCCATTCATTTTTGATCATATTCAAGTCCCTTTCTCCTGCTGTCGTATCATTTGCATTTTATTGATTAGTAGATTATTTTGCGATTAGTAGAATGCTATTCTATTAATCGTTTTTTAATCTATTTTTCAACATTATGTTGCTTTTCTTTACGAAACGTATTATACTAGACACATAAACCAGTTACAACCGACAGATATTTTATTTAGGTTTATTAATAGACATTTTTTTAACATATGTCTATTCAATATCAAAAATTGACATTTCATCTAAAAGAAGGAGTTTTTTTTGAAAAAGATTGGAGGATTTTTACATGGCTGCAAAAGTAGATCGAAGAGTACGAAAAACGAAAGCTCAACTTCGAGAAGGACTTGCTCACCTGATGCTGGAAAAGAGCATTAAAGAAATCACAGTAAAAGAACTGGTAGATGAGGTTGATATTAACCGTTCCACTTTTTATCTTCATTATGCAGATATTTATCAGATGCTTCAGCAGATTGAAGAAGAAGCTCTGGAAAATATTACTCATATGTTAGAAGAATATCCGGTGGATTTTTCCAATAACGAAAGTACCCTCGAATTTGTAACAAAATTTTTTTCTATTCTGGATAGTGACAAAGATCTGTGCAGAGCACTCCTTGGTCCTCATGGAGATATGGCATTTGTAGAACAGATTGAGAACCTTCTGGCAGGCACTTTTCTGAAACAGCTTCCAGGCACTTTTCCAAAGGACGATCCCAATCTGAAATATGCCTACGCCTTTACTCTGAATGGCTGTGTAGGACTGATCAAAACCTGGCTGTCCCTGCCTGTTCAGGAATCACCAGCTCATATAGCAGAACTGACCTGCCGCCTTATCGAAAACGCTACCCAGGGATATCTGGATACTCTTACAAAATAAAAAACTCCCCTGAAAATGATGGAGGTTTTTAATATGTCTCTGTCATCTTCGGGGGAATTTTGTTTATCTGTATTTATTTTTGTCCATCCGTTTTGGATTATTTACAGAGTTTTTCCAAATTATACATGTCATGTCGTCTGCTTTTCAGAAGTGGAAGCTGATTTCTTACATCATCTTCGTAATCCAGATCCAGTTCTGCCAGAAGGATTCCTTCTTTTTCATCCAACATATTCATAACTCTGCCCCATGGATCAGTTACAATAGAATGTCCCCATGATACATAGCCTGAGCTGACATCACGTGCAGGTGCACATCCTACCATATAAATCTGATTATCCAGTGCTCTGGCTCTGAAAGAAAGTTCCCAGTGTGCAGGCCCTGTAGTCATATTAAAAGCAGCAGGAACAAAGATTACTTTTGCACCATCACTTACTGTCATACGTACCATTTCCGGAAAACGGATATCAAAACAGATGATCACACCCATCCTGCCAAATTCGGTGTCAAAAACCGTATCACAGTCTCCTGCTGTCAGAGTATCTGACTCCCGGAAGCTCTGTCCGCCTTTTACATCAATATCAAAAAGATGTGCCTTTCTGTGTTTTCCAATCTGTTTTCCCTGACGGTCAAAAATATAGGAGGTATTGTAAACATTTCCTTCCATATCTTTTTCCGGAATGGAACCTCCGATCAGATAGATTCCATATTTCTTTGCATAAGAAGAAAGTTGCTGCCATGCAGGTCCTCCTTCTTCCTCAGCATAAACCGGGAAGTTCTCAGTCTGATAAGGACAACAGAACATCTCCGGCAGAATTACAAAATCAGGTTTCTCCTCTTTCAGTTTCTCAAGATATGTTCTGACTGTATTCAAATTTTCCATTTTTTCTGCCGCCGTAGGTATCTGCAATGCGGCAACTTTGATCTTACTCATTTATTTCCTTATGCCCCTTACAAATCAGTTATGCCATGCCAGACGCTTTACATCTGCGTGAACTTCGCCTGTCATCCAATCCACATCGTTGGTGATCCAGTCCATAATACCCAACTGACGCATTTCCCATGTAACGGTCTGCTCCCTTGATTCTTCAGTTTCTTCCACTTCCATGGTAGTATCAATCTCATCATAGCCGAAGATATATCCACCTGCACTCCAGATACTGAAATTGCTGTCCGGACCTGGATCCACAGTATCACCTCTCTGTGCGATCAGTCCGTCATGACGAGCCTTGTACTCTTCTTCACATCCATCTTTCAGTTTGGTCATAAACATTCTGTGACGGATCAGCTCTTTGTTTTCTCTTACAACACCAAAATTATGATACATAAGACGCATGTCTTTGTAAGGGGCGGAAATCCAGTCAAAAGTATCCTGGATTTTTTCTGCAAGAGTATCTGCTGCTTTCTTTTCCTCAGAACTTAACTGTGTACCATCTTTTTTTTCATAATATCCAAAGATCAGATTTTCTGCATTCCAGATGCTGAAATTGCCCACTTCGTTACGATCAAGAAATACTGTCAGTTCCTGCCAGATCTCTCCCAGTTTCCTGCGGTAATCGTTCATTTTACCATCTTTGATCTTCATTGCAAATGCATGCCTTTCCATAAAAAGCCTCCTGCTGTATTGTTTTTCGTAACTGCTCAGTATCTTCACAGTTATGTTTTTTCTTTTTATCCACTCTATTATACCAGATAATCCGTTACTGTGAACAGTAACGCTGGACTCTTTTCGTGACGGAGAATCAGTCAAAGAATAAAATCTGCGAGAAAAACCGGTTCATGGAATCATTTTTCCAGCAGTCCATTCCCACTGCATCTGCCATCTTCTGTGCATCTACACAGTAAGCTGACATACAGGAATGATGCTTATAAGGGCCGGCACTCATGAGCAGAAGATCAGTGTGGCCTGCCTTTTTCATTTCTTCTGCCAGTTTTTCTGTCATTTTGTTCTGATTGAGTTTTGCCTTTCTGGGATCATCTGCCTGATCACACATCGTCTGAAGTACCAGCGTTTTTGGATAACGAAGTGCCCTTTCTTTCATCTCTTCTACTGTTCCGCTTTCCGGTGGGCAGGCCGGATTCAGGTCATAATTTCCACAAAGATTGTCCACACAGAACTGTCTGTACTCCGGTACAAATACCAGCTTTGTTGTATCCATCACTGCTGCGTCTGAAAATCCCATCTCCAGTGCTGTTTTTACAAGATCCATATCTATCCTTCTTTCTGCTTCTATTTCCATGGACATTTCATGCCAGGGTTCACCACCCCAGACAGATTCTCCGATTCCATGATCTGTAAAACCAAACTTCTCATACATCTCCACTTTCTGATCCAGACAAGTGAGAACCAGCTTTTTGCGACCTTTTTTCTTTTCCCTCTCTCTATATCGGCTCATCAATGCTCTCGCCAGTCCCTGACCACGATGTTCCGGAAGTACATCCAGTCCCAGGAGCATGACATTATCACCATCTGGTTCATGGGTATCTGCATTCTCAAAAAAATCATCTGTCAGATGTTCTCTGTCTGTGGCAAGTCCATTAAGAAATCCTGCGATCTTTCCTGTTTCTTTATCTACTACCACCAGAAACAGATCCGGTGCCTTCCTGATTCTGTCTGACATATGCTCATAAGTACAGGCTTCATTCGGTGGAAAACAGATTCTTTCAATCTCTGCTGTCTGCGCTATCTCCTCCGGCACAATATCTCTGAATTCGTATTTTTCTATTAGTGCGCTTTTCACTTCTTCCTTGTTATCTAACATTTTGCCACCATTCGCCTTCCTTTTTCAATACTTCTCCTCCGATTATACCACTATATTGGATAAAAAAAAGAGCCTTTCACAATACTTTAACAGTATTTGTGAAGGGCTCTCTATCCGCTTCAAAGAAGCATTATTTATTGTTTACAATGATCTTTCGGATCATATCCACCGGAATGATCAGTACTGCCAGAACCATAGATACAAGAAGTGCCTTCGGAGTCAGCGTGTAAGTATTAAATACTTTGCCACCGATCTCAATAAGCACGGTCTGCATTACAAAGATTGCTCCCATAACCAGGATAAATCTCTTGTTCTCTCCGATGTGTTCAAAAAGATTCAGTTTTTCGGATCTTGTGTTCAGACTGTTAAAGATGATGGAATAGATAAAGAAAGCAAACATAAATGTCTTCTCATAAAGTTCCACATCTGTACATCCTGCTGGTGTTACCCATGTTGCAATACCACCGATGTTCTCCAGTATCAAAATAGATCCCAGAGTAATAAAGACAGAGCTTACACCGATTGCGGATTTAATATATCCTGTAAGGATGTTGTCTGTTCTCTTGGCTGGCTTGTCATCCATATATCGATTCAGAATCGGCTCTCCACCAAATGCCATAGCTGCAAGAGTATCCATGATCAGGTTGATCCAGAGGATCTGTACAATAGAGAATGGTTCTGTCCATCCAAGTACCGGTGCCAGAATGTTCATCAGAAGCGTACTGATATTAACAGTCAGCTGGAAGATCAGAAACTTGCCAACAGACTTCGCCATAGTACGGCTGTTCAGTACACAGTCCTTAATAGATGTCAGACTGTTATTCAGAATAACGACATCCCCTGCTTCCTGTGCAACTGCAGTACCATCTCCCATTGCAAAACCAATATCTGCCTGTTTCAGGGCAGGTGCATCGTTAACTCCATCACCTGTCATACCACAGACATCTTCCAGCTGCTGTGCCATAGTTACCAGACGTCTCTTGTCCAGAGGTTTGGCACGACTGACCACTTTCAGTAAAGGAAGTTTTTTCTTCAGTTCTTCATCAGAGAGCTGCTCCAGTTCATCATGAGTAAGAACGATTTCTTTTGTTTCATCTTTCAGGATACCGGCTTCTTTGGCAATAGCTACTGCAGTCTCTTCTGCATCACCGGTTACCATAACTACCTGAATACCGGCTTTGTTCAGAACTTCTACAGTCTCTACCGCATCCTGACGTACGTTATCTCTCAGACAGAGAACTGCAAGAAGGATTTTCTTATTGCCCTGGAACTTCACTACAGAAAGAAGCTTCATGGTTCTTTTGGCTTCCTCGATCATCTGTGCTTCTACTTTTGCTTTGTCAGCAGAAGTAAATTCATGAATGTCACCATTGGCTGCCATATAATCAGTAACCTGATCAATAATGTTTTCTGTTGCGCCTTTCCAGTAAACAGTTCCATCATTGAGCTCTACAGTGGCACATTTTTTTTCGGAATCAAATCCGGAAATTTCTTTTACTTTGTTTTCGTCAACTTTATCTACGCTGTTCTTTGCGATCACATAGGAAAGAAGTGCCCGGTCCATATTGTTACTTCCGATAGCCTTGCCTTCGGAAATCTTCGCAAGGTTATTCAGAGTAATAGCTTCCAGGAAATCCAGATGGAGAAGTTCATCTGCTATGCTTCCGTCTCCCATGATAAATTCTACCAGAGAAAGATTACCTTCTGTGATAGTACCGGTTTTGTCGCTGAACAGAAGGTTCATATACGCAGAATCGGAAAAAGCAGCCTTGTGGCTTACAAGAATATTTTTCTTGTACATGGATTCTGTATTCATGGACTGAACAAGACTATTCATCATCGGAAGACCTTCCGGTACTGCCATGATAACGATAGATGCCATCAGCATAACTGCCTCTGCCACCAGAAGAATTACAAACACCGGTGTAATAGCTTCATCCGTACGGATCAGAGTAAGAACAACCTGCAGAATACCTGCAATAGCAGCTGCGGAAACACCAAGTTTACCGATACCTCCTGCTACTACTTCCAGTTTCAGGCTGGAAGTATCTTTACGTTCGTCTTCCTCATTTTCGTCTGTCAGTGCTTTGTTGATCTTACCAAGTTCGGAGGCATCACCGATAACGGTAGCTACCATATAAGCCTCACCACTTGTAACAACAGAACCCATAAATACCTTGTCCGGACATGAATAATCGGTGGATTCTGCATTTTCCATTGTATCTGCTGCTTTTTTGCTCTCGTCTCTGGATTCTCCATTCAGAGCAGCCTGAGAAACTTTGACACTGCCTTTAAATAACACACCGTCAACAGGTACTTTATCTCCTGCCTGAATGATGATAGTGTCACCCTTTACAATCTCACTGGTAAGTACTTTCACCAGTTTACCGTTACGCATAACCTTGGCATCTGTCTTATTGTATTCTTCCTGAAGTGCCTCACTACGAGAACTGTTTCTATACTCAGACAGAGTACTGAATCCTGTAGCCAGTGCAATGGCAAGAATAATACTGAAAATCTCGATCACATCATTCTCACCACCCAGTGCCGGAACAATCACACCCAGAACGGCAAGTACTACTTTCAGTACAAGTGCCAGACACAGAACCTTGATCCAGATGTCGTTAAAAGCTCCGATAAACATAGACCAGAGTGATTCTTTGTCTTTCTTTGCAAGTTCGTTGGCACCATACTGATTCTTACTTTCCTGAACCTGCTGATCCGATAATCCCTGTTCGAGAATATCTTTTTCCATTTTTAAGTTATCTTTCTGCATTTTTACGCTCATTAAATGAGTCCTTTCTGTAATTTGTGTTACTTATAGCGCTGGCAGAGTTCTGAGATACAGGTATCCTTGGTTCCCTGTCCAATAGCTCCGAATTTCCATTCACCATTGTGTCTGTAGATTTCACCAAAGATCATTGCAAGCATTCCCGGATACTCCTCTGTCAGGTCATATTTACACAGTTCTTTGTTCGTCTTGCCATCTACAATACGGATAAAGGCATTGCGGATCATTCCGAAGTGCTGTTTACGCTGAACTGCGGAATAAATATTTACCACGATCATGATCTTGTCGTATTCCTTCGGAATTTTTGCAAGATCAATAATGATCTGCTCGTCATCCCCTTCACCTTCACCGGTAAGGTTATCTCCCAGATGAATTACTGCACCTGATTTGTGACTGAGGTTTCCAAAATATACCACATCTCTGTTGTCTCTGAATTTGCCATCTTTAAGAAGGATCGCTGTTGCATCACAGTCAATATCTGCTGATTTTTTCAGTCCGAAGAATCCTCTTTTCTGCTCTGCCGCATCCCATCCCAGACCTACAAGTAACTGTGACAGCCCTGCATTTTCTTTGGTCAGGCTGACTTTCTGACCTTTCTGTAAACTGATCGACATACTGATAACTCCTTTCGGTTATAATGATGCTGGGGGCAAAAGCCCCCAACTATGATACCTTCGAGTTGTTTCGTGCAGTGCACTCCCACGATTAAGCCACTTCAATTCCATAATGTCCACACAGTGCCGCAAGTCCACCCTGAAATCCACTTCCAATGGCATTGAACTTCCATTCACCGTTATGTTTGTAAAGTTCACCTACAACAACAGCTGTCTCAATGGAGAAATCTTCTCCCAGATCATAGCGGATCAGCTCCTGGTTGGTATCCTGATCTACAATTCTGATGTAGGCATTGGATACCTGACCAAAATTCTGTCTTCTAGCTTCTGCCTCGTAGATTGTTACTGTGAATGCGATTCTTTCTATGCTACCAGGAATATCCGGAAGTGTGATCTGCATTTCCTCATCATCACCTTCTCCCTCTCCTGTACGGTTATCTCCCATATGTTTCACAGAACCTGTGGGATGCTCCAGGTTACCATAGAAAACAAATTCCTGATCTGTAGGGCATTTGCCATTGGAGCCCAGCATAAAAGCCGCTGCATCAAGGTCAAAATCTGCACCTGTATCAAATGCATTTACATCCCATCCCAGACCTACCATAATATTCTTTAATCCAGGATTACTTTTGGTTAAGCTTACTTTCTGTCCTTTTGATAAGTTGATTGGCATAATCTTACTCCTCCTTTATTTTGTTCTGGTGCCTCCATAAGTCTCCAGAAATTCTTTTTTGATGTTTTCCAGACGGGCTGCGTCGTCTACCCTCTGTTTTCTTGCTGTTTCCTGAATGTTTTTGGTTTCATCAATACCGTTCATGATCGTTCTCCAGGTAGTTTCCAGAGTCTCTATCTTAACAGAACTTCCAGATGCCAGTTTTGCAGTCATCTTGGACTGTTCTACGGTATTTCTTGCATTTTTAATCAACATTTCATTTGTTTTCTTATCCAGTTCAGACAAAGCATCTGCCTGGATCTTCTGACGTTTCAGCATAACAGCCTGTGCAAGAGACTGTTTAAATACAGGAAGCGTTACAATAAATGCGGAATTGATCTTACGGACAAGATTCATATTACTGAATGCCATAGTCTTGATCATAGGAATAGACTGCATGGCAATGTTTTCGGCAATCCTCAAATCCTGTGTACGCTGTTCCAACATCATCAGAGAATTGTTTAGGCTTCCCAGTTCCAGTTGGATAGAATTATCACCGGTTGCCTCAAAGTCAGCCTGTCTCTGTGCAATGTATGTTTCCAGTTCCCGGCAGCCCTGCTCCCCTGCAAGAATATATTTTACGAGCTGATGATAATACTCTACATTAGCATCAAACATCTGCTCCAGCTTACGGTTGGACTGTTTGATCTCACTTTCATACTGTTTCAGCTGAACATAAATCTTGTCAACCTCTCCACCCATGGTATTATACTTATCCAGGATCTTATCCAGCTGTTTTTTCATATTGCCGAACAGTTTGTTAAAGAGCCCGCCATTGTCCTTAAATTCTTCCACATCAAACTTTGACATGACCTTTGATAAGGCATTGAGCATTTCGCTGGATTCATCCAGCTGGCTCATATTTACACTGTTCAGTATCACATCAGATGCTTTGGAAATATTTTCCGCTGCCTCTGCTCCAAAAGATACGATTGTTTCCAGATTGTTTACTTCAATTGTGCTGACAAGAGCATCCACTTCCTCTGAACCGGTCAGATCTGTATTCATCTGCTGCCTGTCTGCCACAATATCATAGGGCTGTACTGTTTCAATCTCATTTTTTGCCGGGGCCGGTGCCGCCGGAGCTGCTTTGCTGAAATCAAGTCCCATATTATCCCCTCCTGAATAGTTTATCACGCCATGACGTGTGTATTGTTAATGGTACTGTACTCCAGTCCGGAATCTGCAGGTCATACAGAAATTCTCCGGTCTGATGTTCCTCCATTAATTTCTGATTTAGATGCCCCTCCATATTGTATCCTGTCGGGATAAAATAAAGCACATCAAACCCCAGCAGATTCAGAAAAACTGTATAAACAGTGTCTTCCAGTGTGATCAGTTCTTCTGATGGATTAATATAGATAAGTTTTGGATTTTTTTTGGTAAAGTCAAAATTCTGCAGCAGCCGGAGTGCTTCTTTTGGAAGATTCAGCACTACAGAAATAACTGTATATTCTGTTCCGTTTTCAAAGGTTCCCCGAATCAGTTTCTGATCTATCATCCTTTCCAGTTTGTCCAGAATATATTCCTGCATTTCTTCTCTCAGAAAGCCATACTGATAGGCCGGATGATTCCGTATCTTATGTTTCTGCAATTTCCCATTCCGAAAAAATTCTGCAGCATACATTTTTATGGGATTGGGTGAAGTAGATGTCATAACCGGTGGCCGATCCACAACAATGGTATTCTCTGTCATCAGCTGTTTAATCATTATCCAGTAATTCTGGGTATTTCCATCCTTCACTCCTGATATCTTGGAAAAAATAACCGGCAGGTTTACTACCCCGTCTACAGTACTGAAACCAGGTCGGAACTTCAGATCCTCATTCCAGAGAAGCCGGATCTCTCTGTCCATAGTCTGAAGAGATACCGTATTAGCTCTGGTAAACTGCTGATCCCGGAAAATCACAGAATCATTATAAAGCACTGTATCCAGTTCTTTCTCTGCATGATAGGCTGCTGTTCCAATATGAAGCTGTGCATTTTGCTCCGGAAACCTTGGAATCATCATGGAAGTCTCATAATGAATCTCATAAAGAAGGTCATCCTCCAGGCAACATGGTTCGTTAAGATTCGGTCGCAGGATCAATACGTCCACTGGAGTCCTTGCAAGAAACTTCAGAAACAGCGCATTGTTCTCATCTTTACAGCCACCCATGTGGACAAAACATCCTGCTTCCGGATAATTCCAGGTGCCAAAAAGCTTCCCCTGATACCGATTAAGCCAGCACAAAAGGTAAACTCCTTTGTTTTTCAGCTTGTTAAGATTCATTCCAGGAAGCTTCTCTTCCTTTGTCATTACTTCTGCAAAAGCTCTCTTCAGCAATGCCTGAAGAATCTTTGAGGGAGGATACTGTATGTTGCTTTGTAAATTCCCAATCAGCTGATCTGTGTTTATATAATTGCCTCGTCGTATCTTCTGAATCTCTTCCATGGAAGGATTGGGAATACTTCCGTTGACTATCACAATACGTCTGCTTTCATTCCGCATGGAAAGATAAAACTGATAAAGTTCATTGGCATAGATAAGCTTATCCTCCACACCACTGATCTTTATAAAACAGTTGTAAAAAAGATCCTTCCGATCTCCTCTTACAGCCGGTGGCTTCTGAATATCCTCCAGACCCTTGCCTTCGATCCAGGCATTGGTACAATTCATAAGGTTCCCATGATCTCCAAATATCTTGCGAGTCTTCTCTGTTTTTTCTACTGCTTCCCATAATTTCTGAAAGCTAAACTCTGCCGGAAAAGGTTCTCCAGCTTCTGTCCTGTATTCAAAGGACTTCTCTGATCCTGGATCCAGTTTCCTGTAAGCTTCATCTCCCTGGGGCTGCACCAGCACCACATCACAGCCTGCATTGGATAATATGGAAATCAGCATCAGTTCATAATTACTGACAGAACCTGCGTACAAAATCTTTGGAAGATGATTCTGGCCTAGCTGATTGACAATTCTCTCAAATTTATAGTAAAGCCAGCACATAAACTTTATATATGCATTTTTCAGCATATTCTCAGTTTTGCCATTTCGCCTGAGTGCATCCAGAGAATCATAAATTGCCCCTGCTACTGTCTCACTCTGGGAACAGTTCATTCTGGGCAGCCACTTCTGAAGGCTGGAAATGATAAATCCCATACTCAGCTGAAAATCCATTCCCATCATCTCATCGTAATAAGAAAGATTTGCCTGAGTCGGATTCGGGATCTTGCCTTCTATGACTACACCATCCTTACGAGCTGCATCATAGTACTTATATAGAAACTCCCGGATCTCATCTGAGAGACAGTTGATCCGGTAAAAATAAACACCCTTTTCTCTCCGTTTCCCCAACTCTGTAAAAAAGTCACTGAGGCTTTGAATTTCTTTGTGTTCCAGTGTCAAATATTCTCACCTCAAAATCTGTTTTGTGCAGCAAAAAACTCGTTTTACCGCTGTCTTTCATTTTACCATAGTCCCCTGATGTTTTCCAGCACAACGACTTCTTTTAAAGATATTTAAGAATTTTTTTACAATTTGTATTAATCCTTACAGAACCTTCTCTTGACAACTTTATTTTTGATGATATTCTTTATTAATAAGATTTTTCTATAAACCTACTGGTTTAATATATTTATATTAAAAAACTAACGGAATCATAATGAAAAATTTCAAAGAAAGGATTGGATCACTATGACCTACGAGGAAAAGAAGAAAGCTCTGCTTTCTTACATAGACGAACTTGCAACCCAAAATATTGCTCTGGCTTTTTCCGGTGGCGTAGACAGCAGTCTTCTGTTAAAAATCTGCTGCAATGCCGCTGAAAAAACAGGTACAAAAGTTTATGCTGTTACAATCCATACCAAACTTCATCCTATGAAGGATCTGACTATCTCCAAACAGATTGCCAGAGAAGCCGGTGCAGAGCATATCGTCCTTCAAATCGATGAACTGGAAGAAGCAGGGATCAAAGATAACCCGGAAGACCGCTGCTATCGCTGCAAAAAATGCCTTTTCCAAAAGCTGAAAGCCAAGGCACAGGAAGTGAATGCAGGTGCTGTTATGGAAGGCACCAACGAAGATGATCTTCACGTATACCGTCCAGGCATCCGGGCATTACGGGAACTGGAAATCTTAAGCCCTCTTGCCAGATTCGACATTACCAAAGCTGAAGTCAGAAAGATGGCTGCTGAATACGGTATGGAAGTCGCTACCCGTCCTTCTACTCCATGTATGGCAACCAGATTTCCTTACGGTGATACACTTTCTTACGATATCATGCGTAACATCGAAGAGGGTGAAGAATGGCTTCGGACAAAAGGCTTTTATAATGTAAGACTTCGTGCTCACCAGAATATTCTCCGTATTGAAATCGACACCGGAGATTTCCCTGAAATTATAAAGATCCGAGAAGACCTTTTAACTAAAATGAACGACTACGGATTTGATTACATTACTCTGGATCTGGAAGGTTTCCGTTCCGGAAGCATGGATATCCATGTAAAAAATAAATAATTCGTATCAGCAACAAATCAGTATATTCAAAAGAAACGCATCTTAGCTTTGCTTCCGTCAGGGAACTGTGTATCTGCGGAATAGGTGGTGGCACTCATGGCAATAATATGTAATGTTTTTCTATATCTTTTTCTTTGGGTATGTTACAATAAACGTATTATCTGTGGATCTCACATGACCAAAGTCACATGCTAAAGTCACATGCTCCTCAGTCGCTTTAAGCGACAAGGCTAAATATCGGCGGATACGCCTGTAACTTAGGATATGCGCAGTCATGCGCTTTTTTCCATGCCAGATATGGCAGGTTCCCACACCACAGGTAGTCCGCTGTATATCTGCCTGTGTTTATGCTGCTCTTAAGATTTCCATTTCTGAAAATAGTTCTCTTAAGTCCGCATATACACATGAGATCCTACGCTTTACTGAAGGGACTTTTGCCTCCAGCAAAGACCTTTCCGTTGCCGGAAGGGGTTTTAAGAGTTCCCGTATAAAATATCTTGCTCCAATATTATAGGACGCCGAAAGATCACAGTTATATCTTTTTCCATTCTGGAATGTACATAAACTGTGATTGCCCGGATCACGGACAACTGTTCCTGACCCATCATAGGCAAGCCTGCTGGTATTCCACGCACAGATCCTGGATATCCGTATCCCTCTCCTATGTGCCTGGTGTTCACATCTTTTCTGGATATCCCTTTTTCGCCACAGGTGCAGCTTCTGTTTCTTTCTTCCGGATATCTTTCCTTTTGTTTCCAGATACTCAAACACGATCACATCCGCATGGTTTTCTTCTGCATATCCTGTGACTGCTCCTGCGATCTTTCTTCCGAGTTCTGTGTTAAGGCGCTTCGCATAAGCCCACCTGCTTTTCACCTGTGCAGAGCCATGCCCGCGCTGGAATCTGCTTATCCGTCCCAGTACACGGTACATCCGGTCTTTTTCACTGGGAAAATCAATAAACCTTCTTCCCAGGACAGTTCCATCTGACCGCATAATGGTACAGACTGCATCCGTATTGAGTCCTAAATCCACACTGCAGATAATCTGTTCTTTTGCAGGTGTCTTTGTAAGCGGCACTTCTTCCGTATAAGAAAAACGCAGGAAGTATTTACGATGCCTTTTTTCCAGCACGGGAGCTGCAGCTTTTTTTCCTGCCCAGTTCTTTCTGAGATATTCCATATCTGTATGGCTGAGGCTGACCCGGAACCATTTCCAGTCATGGCCGTCACAAAGTTTCAGGCACACTCTATCTTTTTCTTCTGTATCCTCACGGTACATCACATCACGGTAGAATACCGGCATGGCATGATTATCACACACCAGCTTCGGCCTGCCGCCTTTCTGATCCGTTTTTTTCCACAGTCCCAGCCTTGTCTTATATGAGGATACACTTCCCAGTGCATGCTGGATAGCTGCCCTTCGCAGATAAGAAGGCATCTTTGGAAATCGCAGGTCAAAATCAAACCTTGCCTGGTTCTTTTTAGTGCTATGTACCAGATGTTCTGCCGTGTTGAAACGTTTTTTAGGTTCCGTGATCACTGCCAGTTCATCCCACGTCTGAGCATAGATCCCAATCAGACAACTGACCGCAGAACGATAAATATCCAGTGTCTGGCAGATCGGTATATTCTGTTTTCGCAATTCTACGCCATAACTGGATACTATCCTCATCTTTTTTCCTTCTTACAAATATAAATACGGGTTCTTTCAGGTTACTGTCTTTCTTTTTGCCCTTCGATATAAGAACACACCTGTTCTCTGCTCCTGTCACTCACTGTTACTGCACAATAAGATGGATTCCACAGATGCCCTCCCCAAAGCTCCTTCTTCAGTTCTGGATGTGCAAGAAACATCTGCCGGGCAATGTTCCCCTTCATGATCTTGATCATATCAGAGATATAAAACTGTGGTCTGCAGTCTACAAGCAGATGGATATGATCCGGCATAACCTCCATTGCCAGGATCTGAAATTTATATTCTTCTGCAAGGTCACAGAGCATTTCTTTGCATTCTGTATCAATACCATCTTTTAAAACCTTTTTCCGGTATTTTGTACACCATACCAGATGATACTGCAGGGAATACACATATCCTCTACCAT
>URXG01000002.1 GCA_900551715.1 uncultured Blautia sp.
CCCGGTTAGTATGCATAAAAACATAAATCATGAGTGCTTACAGGTTTATTATAAGACAAAAAAATAGAATTGTTAAGGTGCATTACAGAATTTAATCCCGCATAGTTACTGAGATAATCCACAGCTGGAATTTAGTTTTTCATTTAAGTTGGGATTTATGGGTTATTTATGAGCATTTATGCTCAAATCTACAATTCATCTCACTACCTGAAGAGGTAGGAGAATTCTTGTTATATATTATGTTAAATTCTTTATCTTCTTCATAACTCCTGTGAACTCCTAAAAAAAATATTATTTTATCTTCAGTGTATACTGATGTCTGCCGCCTGTCCAGTAAGCTTCAATATATGCGGATTCACCTTTTTTCAGTTTAATCTTTACATAACGGTCATACAGATAGGTAGTAGATGTTTTTCTGGCTGACCTGTAAAAACGGTTATACCAGTTTTTGGAAGTAACTTTAAAAGCACTTGCTTTTCCATAGTTGGTCTTTAAAGTCTGCATATTAAGATAACTGTATCTGGAACCTGTTTTCTTTTTGTATACAAAATAACTTCCAAGATGCTGTGTAGCAGCTGAACTCTTGCCCCAGTCACGATGATTATAAGTAGAGATTGTATAGGTACCTGTCTTTGGTGCTACAAAGCGAATATATCCATTGTTCTTTTTGTCATTGATATTGTAGGTACCCTTTTTCTTGATAGTTGGCGCTTTCTTCCAGTTTTTGTTGGCATTTACAGTTCTGGCCGCCTGAACCTCTACCTGAAATGGCTCAGATAACATAGTTACCGCTGCCAGCATTACCAGCAGTGCGCATAAAAGTTTTTTTATCTTTTTCATAGCGCGATCCTCCTTTGTTCATTAGTATGTTAAAGTCATTATAATATACGGTTTACATCTCTGTCCAGCAAATTTACCGAAAATTCGACGAAAATCCACATTAAATCAGTAAAAATCCGAGATGTATGGAACAAATCGGACAAGTCCGCTTCAAACTCCCTGAATCCCTCAATCTTTGAGGGACTTGCTACGCTTTGCGCGCTAGATGCAGTCTGCTTTAGCAGACATATTCCAAATGCATCTAGTCGCATCCTCGCGGAGCGTTTTTTGCTTTATTGGAACATTACGGAGTAATTTCCTATAAAGCAAAAAAACACCTGAACCTATCCTGACAGGATACAAATCCAGGTGTTTCTTATTATTTATTCAGATATTTATAAACTACAGATGAAATATTCCGTATTCTGGAAATGGAATAGCTTTCATTTCCTGTTGTTGAAAATACGCTGATCACATAGTCTGTTTTCTTCCCATATACGATTGCCATATCATGTTGTACATCCGAAGTCTCACCGGTCTTGTTGGCTGACTTTATTCCGGAAGGAAGCCCTGCCGGGATCTTCCATTTACGTGTCTGGCCTTTCAGCAGATTCAGCATTTCTTTTGAATATTTGGCAGATACACATTTGCCGTTATAAATCTGCTCCAGAAGGACACCACAATCTTTCGCTGATGCGGTATTTCTGCTTCCGTCACTGGTAAATGCAGAGGAGGAAGGATGAAGGGTCTGGTGACAGCCTGTAGAAGTATAATGGTTTGCTTTCAGGTAATTGTTGACCACTTTGGTTCCTGCTACAAAACCTCTGGACTTGCTGTTGTACCGTACCAGCTGATTGTATGCTTCATTATCACTGACAGTGATCATCTGTCTGAGAAGACTTTTTATAGTGGCACTGTAGCTTAAGTTTCCCTTTTTGATCTGGTTAAAGGTAGATGCCATAACAAACGCCTTGATGGTGCTGGCAGGATACATGGCTCTGTCATTGATAGTGACTGTCGCCCCTGTCTTAAGGTCTTTTACATAGACAGACCAGGATCCACTGTAGCCTTTTACCATATTCTGAAGCTGTTTCCTGAGACTGCTGATCTCCATCTGTTCTTTTGTGCATTTTCGTCCGTCAGCGTCTACATACGTTCCGTCGGAAAGTTTCTGACTTCTGGCGATGGTTCCGTTGGACAGAAGATAAAATCCATGTTTCCAGCAGTTGGCAAGTCTTTTTCCATTTGCATCAAGATAATAATTCTTTCCATTGATTGCGATCCAGCCTGCTTTTCTGTAAAGCTTACCATTTGTATAACCAAAGTAATAAACACCTTTGTAGGTTTTTCCTTTTATTACAGTAGTGTTTACTTTATGGAAACCTTTTTCTTTGCAGAGACGTCCCTTGTCAAACATGTAATATCCGCTTTTCAGTTTGTTTCCTGACGGAACTTTGATATATTGCAAACCGGATACTTTATGACCGTTTTTTTCTTTCAGCCACCAGTTGGCACCAGTGTCTATGATATATCTTCCCTCTTTATCGTCCAGTTTGATTTTTTTGTAACTGGCTGCCTGTACTGTCTCTGTCTCAGACAGTGATACGCTTCCTGCTGCCACAGTAACTGCCATCAGTACAAGAAGCATCCATCTGCCCAGAAATCTGCAGATGGTTCCACATGAGTTTCTTCTGTTCTTTTTCATTTCTCATTGTCTCCTTCGTTACTCTTTCCTTTGTTTATAATAGCAGGAAATTCAAGTCGAACGCAGGTGAGACTTGGTGCGTGATTCTGGTCAGCGAAAGCTGACATATTCTTCTCAGAATCACTGCACATCCTCGCGGAGCGTTTATCTCAGTCGGAGATTGTACTCCCACTGAGAAAGACTTGTTATTACTCACCACTTGCAGAAGTGGGAGTCTTCTCGACTGAGATAAAATTCCTGTTATCCTTTTCCTTATTTGCGGATCTGATACAGATTCACATTTCCCACCGTTTTCACGAACACAGCCTGAGCAGATGGTTCATAATATTCCTGAATATACTTCAAAGTCAGGTCTATATCATCATCTGCCAGATAGATCCTGTTATTATTTATAACATCTCTGTAAGGATTCCTTATTCCGTCTTCAGCCATAGCCCGGGTGTATTCCGGTGTCCGGCACTCCCAGCCCCCAAACCAGTATACATTATCCAAAAGTGTCTCAGGCATCCGGTCAAAAGGACCGTAGCATACAATTTCTGACAGGGTACCACTTTTTGACAGATAGATATGTTCTTTGTCTGTTCCGATGGTTTCCAGAACTGCCCTCTGTGCTATTCTCGCCTCCGGTATGGTAGAAGTATTGATCCTCCAGTCACTGTACCACAGAATCTGACAAAACAGTACACCCGCTATCGCCAGCAGGATTCCCTTTCTGCCTTCCAGCCATCTCAGCCTCTCTGATGACAGAATCCACAGAACAGAAAGACATCCGCTGAACCACAGCCCCACATCCACTCTGTTTACCATGTATCTGCCCTGATAATACAGATAAAAATATACTGCTGCCAGAAGTATCAACTCCAGGATTGCCGAAAACAGACTTTTTTTATCTTTTTTCCCAAAGATAAGCCACAGCAGGAAAAATCCCAAAAAGAAATAAAACATGGGAAGTTTCAGCAGATCTCCTGGAAATCTTTTCAGGAAACCTGTCACAGTTTTTCCTGTAAGTGGACGACTGGTCTTCTGTTCTGTAAGTCTGCGCATTACATCTGTGGTAAATTTCTCCGTATCATTAAAGTTCCAGTTCTGGTATAACTGCAGTGCTTCTCTGCTGATTCCCAGTTCTTCATACAGATCCCGGTTGCTGTCATAATCCGGAAATCCATAGTCCAGAAGCTGAGACCGAAGCTGATTGAACTCCTGATATTCCTGCCACTCCGTAGTCTGATACATATGCCAGTCCCATCTGTTCACTGCAAAAACTGCCCCACAAAGGACTGCCAGTGCTGCTGCTGAAATTCCAATCCGCTTCCATACCTTTCCGGCAAATCTGTTTTTCAGATCAAGGAGATAAAAAAGTCCTGCCCCTGCCATCAGTCCTCCGCTTGCCAGAAACTGATCTGACCTGTACATGAATCCTACTATACCCAGAAGCACAGCAGCAAGAATCTCTCTTGTGTAAATTTTTTCCCGGGACAGCCCATAAAGCAGTAAAAAAACTCCTGCTGCTGTAGCGATACCTCCTGTTTTGGTAAACTGCAGGTGAATATACCCCTCATATCCGAATCCCAGAACCAGGAGCGCAGACAGATACAGACCGGAATATCCTTCCAGTCTGTTCAACAGTACATAAGTAACTGCAGTAAAGGCAAACAATAACACAGCATACTGGACAATGGTATACCATGGCAGTCTGCCTGTTATCTGATACAATAGCCGATAAAGCAGTCCAAGTCCATAATTCTGAAATACAAGATGAGCGTCCTTTACTCCCCGGAGTCCACTGCCAAGTTCCGCAAAAACGATATCATCATTCGTTTCAAACCCCGGTCTCATGATCAGCACCATCAGCAGCATTGCTGCCAGGTTACTGAGAAAAGCCAGATTCAGACTGCTTATTTGGGGTCTGTCCCCCCTCTGTGCCTTCATTCCGGATTATTCCGCTTCTTCTGTAGTTGCAGATTCCGGGACTTCTGTGGGAGCTTCTTCCGCTTTCTCAGCCCCTTCTTCTGTTTCCGGTGTTTCTTCAGCTGGTTTCTCCAGAGATACTCCTTGGCAGGCATGTTCTTCTGCTTTCCATTCAGGAATAGTTTCTTCCTCTTTTTCTTCTTCAGAAGTAGTTTCTTCCGTCGGTTCCTCTGCTTCCCCAGAAGCTTCTTCTACCGGTTCTTCCATATCTACAATGTTGTCGTCCTCTTCTTCCGGAACCAGACAGCTTGCACCACATTTGGAACAGAATGCATCGTTTTTACCTACAATACTTCCGCAGTTGGGGCAGACTCTCTGTTCTTTCAGTTCTTCCGCTTCTTTTTTCAGTCTTTTGATCTGCTGATATCTTTCATCGATCTGTACACAGATTTCATTTTCTGCTTCCTCTACTGAAATGCCTTCCTGATAACGTCTGTAAACAATACGTCCCAGGTCTGCCATTGCCTTCTCGATTTGTTGCTTTTCCCCTGAAATCTTGTTTTTCAGTTTCTGTGTTTCATAAATAGTTTCTGCACGACCTGTCAGGTCTTTTGCTGCTTTTGCAAATGTGTCAGTTAAACTGCCGAAAAAATCTTTTGCCATAATAAAATACCTCTCTTTCTATACAGTTACAGTTTATTTATTTCCAAGAAGGGGTACTCCCTGTCCTCTCAGAAGGATCTTCGGTGCCCCGTTTCCTTCAATGTAGCCTTTGGTGATGACCACCTCTCCGATGCTGTCATCCTTTGGGATCTCATACATGATATCCAGCATATATTCTTCCAGTATGGCCCGTAATGCTCTGGCTCCTGTCTTTCTTTCCATGGCCTTTGCTGCAATGGCACGAAGAGCATCTTCCTCAAATTCCAGTTTTACTTCATCCAGGGCAAGAAGCTTCTGATATTGTTTCAAAATTGCATTACGCGGCTCCCTCAGAATCTGCACCAGCATATCTTCGTTCAAACCATCCAGTGTAAAGATCACCGGCAGACGTCCCAGAAATTCCGGGATCATGCCAAAGTTCCGGAGGTCATCTACTGTCACCTTCTCCAGAAGGTGAGGATCGTTGTCATACTTATCCTTCAGATCTGCATAAAATCCGATAGAAGCCTGCTTGTTCAGGCGTTCCTTGATGATACTTTCCAGATCTGGGAAAGCACCTCCGCAGATAAAGAGAATGTTTCTTGTATTTACTGTAGTAAGTGGGACCATAGCGTTCTTGCTGTTGGCTCCTACAGGAACCTCCACCTCGCTTCCTTCCAGAAGTTTCAGCATTCCCTGCTGTACAGCTTCTCCACTTACATCTCTCTGATTAGTGTTCTTCTTCTTGGCGATCTTATCAATCTCATCAATAAAGATAATGCCATGTTCCGCTTTTTCCACATCATTATCTGCTGCCGCCAGAAGTTTGGATACAACGCTTTCGATATCATCACCAATGTAACCAGCCTCTGTCAGGGAAGTAGCATCTGCAATCGCCAGTGGCACATCCAGAAGTTTCGCCAGGGTCTTTACCAGATAAGTCTTACCGCTTCCTGTAGGTCCGATCATCAGCATATTGGACTTCTCGATATCAATCTCATCCATAGTGTCTGTGGCAACTCGCTTATAATGGTTATAAACAGCTACAGACATAACCTTCTTGGCATGCTCCTGACCGATCACATATTCATCCAGTGTAGCCTTAATCTTGTGAGGTGCCGGGATTTTCTTCAGATCCAATACCGGTTCTTTGGCTTTCTCTTTTTTCTTTTTGACTTTCTTTGGCTGATTTACCGGATTCTGAAAATTCGTAAGATCAATCATACTGATATTGGGCATATTAAACAGATCACTGTAATTAAAGTTTCCGTTATTCATCTGCTGGTTCATGCTGTCAAAACTTCTCTGCATACAATCCGGGCAGATATGTATATTGTTGGGGAGATCTATCATCTTGCCTGTCTGACGTTCTGATCTGTGGCAGAGACTACAGAACTTCTCCGGCTCGTGATCATCCTCATCATCCATCTCTTCCTCAATTATTTCATCATCATATTTATCTGACATATATTCTCCTTTCGCACTGCCACCTTGCACCTGGCAGCCCTTCTCGTTTCTGTCTTTTGGTATTTCCTGTGAGATAAGGCAAAAACGCATAAGCTCTGACTGTATGTCATTTACTTATGCGTTCATTATATCATAACCTATGTGGCTGTAAACTAAAGTTTTTATTAAAACTCTTAAGAAAATTATCACTTATTACTCCGACTTCCCAGTGTAACAGAAATGGTCTTTTCCACATATTCACCATCGTCTGCCCGGTATACGGTAATATCTACTTTCTCGCCGGATGCATAATATTCCATTTTGCTGTTCAGGTCACTTCTGCAGGTGATCGACTGTCCGTCAAATTCCACAATGATATCACCTTTCTGTAATCCTGCATCCTCTGCCGGGCTTCCACTCTGGACACTGCTTACAAAAGCACCTTCCGGCATACTGAACATCTGGATCGCCTCTGTAGACAAGTCTGCAATCTCCACACCAAGATAAGAAGCATCATCTGTGTCTACTTTATCTCTGGTCTGACGGTTCATCAGTTTCTCAAGAATCGGCTGCGCCTTGGAAACAGGAATCGCATATCCCATACCTTCTACTGCGTTGTCTGCATACTTGGCTGAGTTGATACCGATTACTTCTCCCTGCATATTCAGAAGTGCTCCACCACTGTTACCTGGATTGATAGCTGCATCTGTCTGGATCAGTCCGGATCCTGTAGAATCATCTGTTTCAATGGTTCTGTTGAGAGCACTTACCCATCCGGACGTTACTGACTGACCATATCCCAGCGCATTACCAATGGCAACCACCTGTTCTCCTACTTTCAGACTATCAGAGCTTCCCATCTGTGCGATCTTGATCTGAGAAAGAGTATCTGCAGGTATATCGGATTTGTTTACTGCAACTACAGCCAGGTCATTGGCTTCGTCTGTTCCCTTGATCTTGGCACTGACCGCGTCTTCTACATTCAGTTCTCCATCAGAATCCGAACTGTCTGAAGAAGCGGAAGATGTAGACATATTCTGCGTCTCCTGTTCTGCATTTACCACATCGTTGCCTATAAAACACACACTCAGTGTAGTAGCTCCTGACACTACATGATTATTGGTGGCAATAAGAAGCTCATCTTCATTTTCCCCTACAATGATACCGGAACCACTTCCCTCACTGGAATACTGTCTGGTGCCATATCCGAATCCAAATCCAAAATAACTGGGGATCTCCTGGACACTTACGGAAGTGATCGCCACTACAGCCGGCATGGCAGCCTCTGCAACCTCAGCTACTGTTCCGGTCTGCGTAACAGCACCAGACTGGTCTTCTGCTGTATCTGCTGTTCCACTGCCGGTATCGGATGTATCTTCCAGGGATGCAGTCCCTATTCTGGTTCCTGTATCTACTGTTCCCAGATACTGATCTGCGGTCCTGTTTACAATCTGAAAAACGCCTCCTGCCACCAGACCAAACACAACTGCCAGAGCAACGGTTCCCGCTATTTTTTTTCTGAAGGAACTGTGTGTTTTTTTCTTTTTCCCGGAATCGGGAGTCTTCTTTTCTGTTGGTATTCCCTGGTGCATCTGATAATGTGAATAATGAGGAGAACCTGTATTCTGTTCTGCTTCTGTTGACTGTGCATTCCGGCTCTGTGGAGCAATCTCACTGGATTCATGGAAAAAGTCATTTCCTTCCCATCTGTTTTCGTCATTCATGTATTTGCTCCCTTCTGCGTTTATCGTCTATGATCAAAATTTCTGCTTACCATGATCTTTGTTTTCATATTAGACAGTGTAGCAAGATATTGTGTTCAAAGTGTGATAACTCTTTTAAAAAACAATGTTTCATAAAAGCATATTAACACAGAGGGAAAAACCGTTATTTTTTCCAGTAGGAAGGATTCATGGAGCAGCAAATCCGCATTTTCAGGGAAAGTTTCTGATAATTTTTACCAGTACGGTAGCCTGCATATTTGAACGCTGACTGCATGATAAATCCAGGGATCAGCCATACTCTTCCTGTCTTCAGAAGATAACTGAATGTTTTTTTCACCAGGCGGATTCCCTCCCCTTCGGAAGGCACTGACTGAAAGATTTCCGGATGTTCTGCCTGGGATACTCCCAGATCAAAATTCCGGTGAAACTGTTCCATACAGGAATAATTATGGGAATGAAGGACTTTTGCATCTGCCGCATAGGCAATCCCATATCCTGCTTTAATCAGATTACCTGCATAGATCATATCTTCATTGAAAATAGTCCGTTCCACAAAACCTCCCAGTTTATCGTAGATTTCTTTCCTGTAGGCAGCACATACATTGGAACAGAAAAAAGTCTTAATTCCATAAACCGGAAGATCTTCTGCTGTTTTTACAGAAGAGGTTTCTGGATAATTAAAAGATCTGGTGTATCTTTCTACAAAACCACAGTCTTTCTTTGGCAGCTGTCTGCCATAAGCTGCGCCAATATTATCATCTTTCGTAAGTGCCGTTACCAGATTGCGGAGCAGATGTCTGTCACAGGGTATAGCATCCTGGGTCATAAAAACAAGAATCTCTGCCTGTGAGATTTCTGCTGCTTTCTTTCTGGTTCCGCCATGATCGAACTCCGGTTTGGTCAGGTGATGAACCTCCACAATTGGATGTCTGGTTTCCCAGTCCCGGTTCCAGTATTCCTCTTCTGTATTCATTATAAGAATTTTATTTATCGGATAATCCTGCTTCTCCAGTCTGTCCAGTAATGTTTCAAATTCACTGCCCGGATGATAAGCCGGAATGATCACATCTGTTATTTTTTCTGTCATTTATTTTCTCCCATTATAGAAATAATATTGGGGCAAATTTACCCATCTGTTATAAAAAAGGGAATTTCTGATTTCCAGAAATCCCCTTTTGTTATCTTTATGCTGCCTCAGCAGAAACGGATTCTTCTACGATTTCTCCGCCGCCGTCATCTCCGCCACCAGCGTCTCCGCCGCTACCGTCATCTCCACCACCGTTGTCTCCACCATAATCTGGTTCTACGACTTCTCCGCCGCTACCGTCGTCTCCACCGCTGCCATCATCTCCGCCGCTGCCGTCATCTCCGCCGCTGCCGTCGTCTCCACCGCTGCCGTCGTCTCCGCCATTATAATCACCGCCACCACTGTTGTCATCGCCGCCACCGTTATAGTCGTTGCCGCCACTATTGTTGTCTCCACCACCGTAGTCGCTGCCGTCACCATTATCTCCTGATTCATCGGAGCCGGTATCAACATCCTGACCTGTGCTGTCCCATACAAAGTCAATGCTCTCTGTATTCTCATCTACGGGAGCCTGTGTATCCTCAAGTTTGTCAGTACCACCAACGATTTCAAGAATACGTTCACTGATTGCTTTTACAGTTTCAGATGGTTCATAATTTTCATCATCATACAGGAATTTATGAAGGTCTTTAACGTTGCTGATGAGGTCTGTAGGAACAATGATACTTCCTTTTACATTGGAAAACTTATAGGTTAACGGGAAACCAGTTGTCTCATCTACACTGTATCCAATCAGAGTCGGAAGCATCTGCAGGATATCTGTTTTGCTGAGAGAAGTAGTTACCATCGGAAATACGTCATCCATGATCTTGAAGATAGAGTTGATACCTGCTGATTTTGCTCTGCTGACAATCATCTGAATCACTCTACGCTGTCTCTCTGTACGTCCCATATCCAGGCTGGCTGTGTAACGGATACGACAGTAGGAAGTAGCCTGTACACCATTCAGATGATAAGTGTACTGGATCTTTTCTTCGTCTTCTGGCTTCTCCGGAAGTTCGATCGGTGTATAATCTTTACCAACTGCTTCAGATGTCTCTATACAATAATTGTTCATATGAACGATCTCTGCATAGGACATATCCATATCCAGACCACCAAGGTCATCAATAATGGTAACCAGTGCATCAAAGTTTACGGTTGCATAATCTGTAATGTTCAGGTCAAGGTTTGTATTCAGCATGTTGATTGCCTGTTCTGCATCACCTGCTGCATAAGCTGCATTAGCCTTACTGTACATATCATTACCGATGTTGAGAAGTGTATCTCGATATACAGATACAAGCTTAACATCTTTGGTATCATTGTTGACACTGGCAATGATCATGGTATCACTGTTTTTGTTTCCGGCGAAGTTCATGTTTTCGCTTCGGGCATCAAGTCCGAACAGTGCATAAGTGGTATATCCTGTCAGACTGGAAGTCTCAGAATCTATGGAATCCTGAACTTCTTTATTAACCTGGATCTTACTTTCATCCAGCACCGGCTGATTGATCTTGTCCAGCTTGGAATTAAGCTGTCCATATACATAAAGACCACCGATGAATAAAAGAAGTACAACAATTTCAACTGCAAAAAGTATCTTTTTCATTTTGGATTTCTTTTTTGGTCGTGCCATCTTTTCTCCCCTTATCTTTAATATGCATTTTTATTTATGAAACCTTTAAAAAAGGTCAGAAACAGTATTTTGATGTCGAATCCAATGGACCAGTTCTCTATATAATACAGGTCACAGTCAATTCTTTTCCGGATTGAGGTATCTCCCCGGAAACCATTCACCTGTGCCCATCCTGTAAGCCCCGGGCGAACCTGGTGTTTCACCATATAACGGGGAATCTCTTCTCTGAATTTTTCTACGAAGAAAGGGCGCTCCGGTCTGGGTCCCACCAGACTCATGTCACCTTTAAGGATATTAAACAGCTGCGGAAGTTCATCAATACTGGTTCTCCGCATAAACTTGCCGATTCCGGTAACCCTGGGATCATTTTTTACTGTCCATGCCTTCTTTTCTTCTGCTTCGGGCTGTATCTCCATAGAACGGAACTTGTACATTCGAAACGTTTTGTTATGAAGTCCCACTCTCTCCTGTTTGTAGATCAGTGGCCCCGGTGAAGTCAGCTTGATAAGAATGCACATCAGAAGCATCACCGGTGATGAAACAATAATCGCCGCAATAGAACCGAAAATATCCATAACGCGCTTCACCATGGCATTGAAGGTGTTGCTGAGAGGTACATATCGGATGTTGATCACCGGAAGTCCCAGAATATCCTCTGTATATGGTTTCGTAGGAATTATTTTATTGTAATCCGGAATAAATTTGGTGTGAACTCCGGATTTCTCACACATAGCAACAATCTCTTCCAGACGGTAATATTCACTTAAGCCCAGTGTAATGGCAATCTCATCCAGCCGATTAGCCGGAAGTATTACGGTAAGATTGGCAATTCTTCCGATTACTTTGATGCCATTGTATACAGTCCCGGCAGCAACATTGTCATCCAGAATTCCCCGGACCACATATCCCCACTGCGGATTCTGCTGTATTCTGTCAATATACTCTTCTGCTGCGCGGCTGTATCCTACCAGAATCATCTGTTTCTGATGTCTGCCGCGTCTGCGCATATCTTTTCCGATATAGGAGATCAGTAAACGGACAGACCATTCCATGAGAATATTGATCACACAGAATATATATACGGTCAGTCGGGAAAAATCTGATTCTCCCATCATATACAGACTGAATACTACAAGTAAAAGACCAAGTACATTTGCCTTGATGATGTTTGCCAGCACAAGACGACGCCCCTGCATACTCAGCGGCTCGTAAAGAGTAAATGCCTGATAAAGAAGCAGATACCCCGGTATGATAAAGATCAGTGCAAACATGTACTGCTGGAATGTCAGTGCACGAACTGCTGAATAGGAAAAAGGTCCGATAAATCGGATCATCCATGCAACAATATAGGCAACTGCAATGATCCCGGCATCCATCAACATCTGGAGACGACTGAAATCCTTCTGATTATCCTGAATCAATTTCTGCCACCTCATCTGATTATATGGCTTCAGTAGCCCTGACAGCCACGTTTATATTATAATAGTTGCTCTTTAAAATCAATAAAATCTTTAACTTTTATTTTATTAAATTTCCTTAAAATCCTGTAAAACTGCCTTTACCCTTTCAGTCTGCGGAACAGATTGATCCACAGTTCCAGCTGTATTTTGCAGTAATTAGGAAAATTTTTCAGGGAAAACGGCACTTTTTTGTTGTTGAAACTGATGGAAAATCCGTTTTTGATCCCTGCTGCATATTCTCTTCCCATTCCCTTGACTGCAAAGAAGAGAAATTTGATCAGAAATCCCGCTGCCAGAAAAGGCAGGTTCAGAATGATCTGGAGAAAAGGCATATTTTTGTAGATCAGATATACATTGTTTCTGGAAGAATATCTGGTCTTGAACTGATTGTACCTGGAACCGCTGGTGCCGCTTCCTACATGATATACCACTGCTTTCGGGGCGTACCAGTTCTCATATCCATAGATCCGGGCTCTGTAACCGATATCCATATCTTCCAGATATGCAAAATGTTCTTCGTCAAAGTATCCAATCCTCTCGAATACCTTTCTTCGATATATGGCAGCTCCTCCACAGGCAGAAAAAACTTTATCTTCTCTGTCACAGCTACGGATATCTTTATCCTTGCCTCTGGCAAAGGACCAGCCAAGTGCACAGTAAAAGTCACCGGCATCATCCAGCCTGTCTCTGTCATGATACTGGACCATTTTGGCTCCGCACGAAAAAGCCTTCCCGTGTCGCTTAATAGCAAGTAACATTTCTTCTACAAAATCAGGCTGTACTTCTGTGTCGTTATTTAAAAGGAGAACATAGGGTGCCCTGGAAGCGCGGATTCCTTCGTTTACTGCACGACAAAATCCAAAATTCTCCGGAAGTTCAATAATGTGGACCCAGGGATAATTGGCTGCAACAAAAGAACAACTTCCGTCTGAAGATCCGTTATCCACAAAGATCACTTCAAAATTCTTGATTGTCTGTCCCTCCAGACTACCCAGTACGCTGTCCAGAAAGGCGATTCCGTTAAAATTCGGTATGACCACCGATACTTCCATGTATTCCTCCTATTTCTCTTTCTCTTTTTTGTTCATTCCCGGCAGAGGTCTGAGAGAATAATTCCATTTTGTGAGAGACAGATTCTTATTGTAATAAGGATCTCCTTCTTTCAGGATTCCGATCCACTGACAGCGCATATACTCAATTTCTTCCTGGAAACGCCGTACTTTTTCCTTGCTGTCCTCTGCTCCTCTTGTTTTGGATTCCATGTGATAAAGCTGCACATAAGGATCATAAACGATCAGTCTGTTCTGCTGTCTTACTTTCAGACACAGATCCACATCATTAAAAGCTACGGATAATTTTTCTGTAAAACCACCTGCTTCTTCAAAAGCAGTACGTTTCATCATCATGCAGGCTGCTGTTACAGCACTCATATCCTGCAGAATAGACGCTTTATGGAGATAACCGGTTCTGTTGGCCGGCATATTTACAAACATATGCCCTGCAATTCCGCCAATGCCGATCACACAGCCTGCATGCTGAATGGTATCGTCCGGATAGATCAGTTTCACACCTACTGCTCCTACTTCCTTCCGCTGGCAGACTCCCAGCATTTCCTCTATCCAGTCCTCTGTAATCACTGTCACATCATTGTTCAGAAACAGAAGATAATCTCCTTTCGCATGACGGACTCCGTAATTATTGATCGCTGAATAGTTGAATTCTTTTTTCCATTTCAGGAGCCTGATCTGAGGGTCTCCGGAAAGTTCTTTGTAATAATGAAAAATCTCACCTGTGGTGCTGTTATTCTCAATTATAATAATTTCATAATTGGTATAATGAGTCTTTGCACGTATGGATTCTATACAGGCTTTGAGAGATTCCTTTTCATCTTTGTTTGGAATGATGATGGACACCATTGGTTCTCCCTGTACCGGATACTGTACTCTGAAAAATCCCAAATCCGGTGTATGAGATACTGTACCTCTGACCCCCATACGCTGAAGATGAGCTTCGATGGCTCTCTTGCCTGCGTCAAAAGCATACATCTTGCTGGCAGGATTATCTGCGGTAGATGCCTTGTGGGTTCTCCAGTGATAAAGGATCTCCGGAATATGCCCTACTTTTCCGGCTGTTTCTATGCAGCGGAAAATAAAATCATGATCCTGTGCACCGTCAAATTCCTGCCTGAAACCACCCACTTTCTCAATGATGGAACGGCGTACCACAAAAAAGTGACAGATATAGTTGTTGGATCGCAGAAGATCCAGGTTAAAATCTGGTTTCAGGTGAGGCTGAAAATGCTCACTGAGATCTGTGGTAACCTTATCCTCATCTGTATAAACTGCATCCAGCTGCCGGTCTTTGGCAAGAGCCTTTGCTATTTCGTACAGTGCATTGGGTGCCAGGAGATCATCATGATCCAGAAGTCCCACAAACTCTCCCTCTGCCATCTGAAGTGCTGCGTTGGTATTACCTGCAATTCCTTTATTCTCAGTAAGGTCGATCACCCGGATACGTCTGTCTCTGGCTGTATATTCTTTCAGGACGCTGCTCATGGCTTCATCCCCGGGACTTCCATTTGCAATACACAATTCCCAGTTACGGTAAGTCTGTGCCAACAGGGAGTCGATCATCTGTTGCAAAAATTCTTCCGGTGTACGGAATGCAGGAACTGCCACACTGATCAGTGGTTCATAATCAAATTTTTCCCGTCTCTGTCTGTCCAGTTCTTTCAGGTCCGGTACATAAGCTTTATACCATGGACCATAAGGTACTTCCTCCGGTTCAAATCTCTCATGAAGTCTGATCCAAAATTCTTTTGGTCCGTAATGTTTCAGATAGCGAAAACCTTTCTGAATGGTGTAGGGATTCAGTTTACGGATCATTCTGCCCCACTGGATTTTGCCATCTGCTTTCTTTTCTTTACTCATATATTTATAGCCTCAGATTTCATCTGTTTGTGTAACTGTTCAATATCTGCTAAATAGTTACTAATTGGGTTTTATTTTATCATTGTGACAGGCTTTTTGCAAGGGCGTATGTTCCTGACTCTTGAATTACCCCCTGAAATAGGATATGATAAAAGGGCGAATGTAATTTTTTCAGAATATATATCATACACAGGAGTAAATTATATGAAGATCAAAAGATTATGCAGCGGGCTTCTTGCCATAGGGCTCTCTCTTTCTCTGCTGTTCCAGGTCCCTGTACAGGCTGCGGAAGATACTTCCTCTGGAATCACCACCAACAGTATTGCCGGATGGCCTCAGGGACCAGAGATCACATCCACTGCTGCCACGATCATTGAAGACAGCACCAACACTATCCTCTATGCCAAGAATGCAGATCAGGTACTTTATCCCGGTGCTGCTGTAAAAGTCATGACTACGCTGCTGGCACTGGAAAACACGCAGCTGACTGACCAGGTAACTATGACTGCCACCGGTGTTTCCGGTGTTACAGACGGTGGTGCCAATATTTCTGCACAGCTGAATGAAGTTTTCACTATAGAACAGTGTCTCTATGCTATTATGCTGGCTTCTGCCAACGATATTGCCCTGCAGGTTGCTGAACATATTGGCGGATCTGTGGATGGTTTTATACAGATGATGAATGATCGTGCCGCCCAGCTGGGATGCTCCAACACTGTATTTACCAATCCTACCGGACTTCCTGACGAAAACCAACATACAACAGCTCATGATATGGCACTGATCATGAAGGCAGCTATCGATAATGAAAGTTTCCGGACCATTGCAGGAACTGGTTCTTACACCATTCCTGCTACCAATGTATCTGGCGGTGATCGCGTCCTTACCAATAACTTTTCCATGATGAATGCCACCAATGCAGCTTATTATCAGTACTGTCTGGGTGGTAAGGAAGGATACACGGAAGCTTCCCAGAGTACTCTGATATGTGCAGCACAGAAAGATAATACTACTCTGATCGCAGTAGTTCTGCAGGGTGCTTCCGGTACCACTGCCACAGAAGCGGTTTCTCTTCTGAATTATGGATTTGATAACTTCCAGACTCTTTCTCTGGGAGACAGTGATTTTAATATGGTTTCCGGTGGAAATGTCTATGTTCCTGCCGGTACCACTGCTGACAGTCTTACCACACAGGATGGGGATGTGCAGGATGGTCAGTATCCTCGTCAGTATTTCTTTAATGGTGTGTCTGTAGGTACTTCTGTGATGGCCGCCACTACGGAAGAAGATACCAGCCTTGCTGATGAAGGTGCACAGAATGTAGAAGCAGCACGTAAGTATTCCGCCAGCAGAAGCCAGGTGCCTTATTTCGTCATTGGTGGAGTGGGGGTACTGCTGTTGCTGCTGATACTGCTTCGGATGATCAAAGTTATTAAAAATTAATGGAAGCCTTGTTGATGGGACGGCAGGGATTATCCTTCTTCCGTCCTTCACCACGCCCACAATCTTATATGATTCAAAAGGCAGGTCCAGATCATCTCTGTCCCTGCCTTTTCTCATATCGTCTCTTTCTATACACACTTATAATCCTGCTACCAGCAAACAAGATCCAGAAGATCACACTTCCGGCCGCCCCCACATAAAGTCCGGGAGCTGTAAATTTCAATACAATGTCATGATCCCCGGATGCCACTTTACATGCCAGGAAACCAATATCACCCCGGACAAGCTCCGTCTCTTCACCGTCCACAGTCAGACTCCAGCCATTTTCATAAGGTATCATAAAAAGTGCATATCCATCCGTCTCTGCATGAATACTTCCGGTGATCAGCGAATCCTTCTCCGGTGCATTCAGTGTTACAGAAGAATTCTCCTCTGCCTTCTCCTGCTGACTGGTCTTACGAGCAGCAATCTTCTCAGCACTTTCAATGGTTTCTCCATCTTCCAGTACAATAGCTTCTCCCAGAAGCTCCTCCCTGTTTTCCTCTGTGCAGAGTTCCTTCAGAGAATCCTCTGAAATAGCTGTACTGTAAAAATGTGCTGTCTCTGCATCCAGCGTATTTTCATGAATAAAAAGACTTCCAACCTGGTCCTGAAGCTTCCAGGAAGTACCATCAGGATTTCCATTACCGGATAAAATATAACGGATTCCCAGAAAAGCAGCCAGCCAGTTGTCATCCACATGATTCCAGAAAGTATAATGATTATGATCTGCAAAAAACAGCTCCGGATAACAGGTTTCCACAAATTCTTTTACATATCCGTTCATAACAGAATTATAAGTAGAAATCCCTCTATACCCCTGTGCTGAAGAATCCATAGCTACCGTTCCTGAAATATAGTCCTTTTCCACTCTGTAAAATTCCGGATCATTTTGCTCAAGATAAGTAAGACAGTCCTGAAGGTCTGTTCTGTACATTTCCCTGAAAAAATCCTGAGGTTTTTCCATTTCTGCCCTGTACTTTACATTTTTATCTTTGGATTTCTTCATGGATTTATAATCTTCTGTTTTCTGTGCCATTTCCTCTGGAAGGGTATCCGTCTTTTTCATAGTGACTCTCGCCTGGTAATTCACTGCGCCCTCTGAAGTAACATTTACAATCAGAGCCAGCCCCATTACTGCCATAACAACAGACCGGATCTGTTTTTTGGTAAGAAACACAAGTGCTCCAAGACAAACTGCCATAATCACACCGGTTACTGTCAGAATAAGAATATTTCTCTTATATTCGCTGAATCCTGCCTGATCATAACCACACCAGTAAGCCCAGCCCATCAGTGCTGTTATCAGAAGGATAAGAACCAGGTTCAGCCTGCCGCCTTTTCGCATATAATCCCACATCCATGCCATCAAAAGGAGAAATACCGGCATCAGCACAAAGGTATATCTCTGTGTGGGAAGTGTAAAATAATTAAATGCTGTTCCGCCTATGGGAAGAGCAACTGCAAGGATCAGCACTGCAGAAGTAACATAAAGAACCCTTTTTGCCCTTTTCTTTATATCAGCTTTCCGAAGAACTGCCAGAAACTGTACATTTAGAAAAACTGTCAGTGTGGAACAGAACATTACCGGATCTTCATAGTAGTTCATGATATACTGCTGTGGTCCTTTGGCAAGGCCGTATCCATTCTGAAGATTGCTGGAAAACATTCTTTTCAGAAGAGACTGATAGAATTTCAGGGAATATGGAGTAAACCACTGTTTTATGCAATCCAGAAGTCCCTTACCGTCACTGTCCAGTCTGGAGGACACATGCAGGAGCACTTCTGCCATAGGAAGAAATACCACCAGGCTCATTCCTGCACCCAGGAGCATTTCCAGACAACCTGTCAGGAATTTTTTTATCCGTTCTGCCGATGTCAGATTCTCCACCATAAGAACCCTTACCAGAAGGTACAGCCCTGTGGCAGCCAGACACATATAAGTAAAATAAACACTGTAGATTCCACAGAAAAATACCATTACCGGGAAAAACCCTCTGCCTTTTTTCTTCTGGATAAATTTCTCACAGAACATAAAAAGTAAAGGCAGATAAACCACAGCTGTGCCAAACTGATAATGCTGTCCCCACACCAGAAGGAATCCGTTCAGCCCATACACATAGGATGCTGCCAGCCTTGCCTGATGACTGAACTGAAACTGAGAAAGAAACCAGTAGAAAGCGAGCCCAGCTGCCAGGATCTTCAGCACCTGAATGATATTGATGAAAATCAGCATATGTGCAGGCCCTTTCAGCACACCAAAAGCATACAGAAGCATCAGGAAGGGATCAAACAGATTAAAATTGAACATATTGATCCCCAGCCCGTTGCTGAAATCCCACAGGGAAAAGTCTCCTGCTCTTAAGTGATTCACAATACTGGTGTAGTTCATAATGTACTGCTGCCAGGTATCACTTCCAATATCATTGAAAACCAGAAGCTGATTACCAAGAAGGTAATCTTTAAATATAACCAGACAACTGAGCCCCAGCATGATCACCAGCGCAAAAACTGTCAGTAAATCCTGTTTTCTTTTTTTTGTTTTGTCCATAATCATTCTCTCAGATCCGTCTCAGAGAAAAGTCCTGACTTTTCAGGGTAAGATTTGGATTATAATATGGATCACCATTTCGTAAGATATCCGGCCACCGTCTCTCAAAAATCTGCATTTCTTTGTTGAATCTGGCAACTTTTTCCGGAGTATCTTCCAGACCTCTGGACTTGGACTCATAATGATAAAGTTCCGCATATGGATTATACACAATAAGATATCCGGCTTCCCGAAGTTTCATGCAGAAATCAATATCATTAAAGGCAACTGCCAGTTCCTCTGTCAGTCCTCCCACTTCATCAAAAGCAGATTTCTTTACCAGCATACAGGCTGCTGTCACTGCACTGTAATCCTGTGCACAGATAATTCTGTGACAGTATCCTGTGGTACCTCTCGGCTGCAATACGAAGCAATGTCCTGCAATACCACCAAAACCAATAACAACTCCTGCATGTTGGATGGTGTCATCTTCATAGTACATACGTGCCCCTACAGCCCCCACATCACTGCGCATACAGTACCCCAGGAGTTCTTCCAGACAGGTTTCGTTGATGATCTCTGTATCGTTATTCAGAAGAAGGATGTACTCCCCTTTGGCAAAGGTAGCACCGTAGTTATTGATAGCAGAATAATTGAATTCTTTGTCCCAGTAAACCACATGGGCTTTCGGATTCTCTTCTTCCAGATTTTTGTAATACTGGAAAGTTTTTTCATCCGTACTGTTGTTCTCTACAATGATATATTCATAATTTTTGTAAGAAGACTTCTGATCAATAGAATCCATACAACGTTTCAGATCTTCAATATGATCTTTATTTGGGATGATGATGGAAATCAGAGGATCATAGTCCCGCAGGAATCTGGTTCTGTAAAGTCCCAGAAATTCTCCCTGATATACTTCTGCTCTGATGCCGGTTCTGTGATAATGCTCTTCGATGGCACGTTTGCCTGCCTCAAATGCATAGGTCTTGCTTTCCGGATTCTCAGCGGTGGAATCTTCATGGCATCTCCAATGATAGAGAATCTTGGTTACATGATAGATCTCTGATGGATCAACTGCTTCCACACAGCGGAAAATAAAATCATAATCCTGTGCTCCGTCAAATTCCTTACGGAAAGCACCTACCTGATCCAGGATTTCTCTCTGTACAACAAAAAGATGACAGATGTAATTTACTGTACAAAGAAGGTCAGGATTGTAGTCCGGTTTGAAATGAGGCTGGAAAAATTTGTGTCCATCCATGGACATTTTGTCCTCGTCTGAATAAATAAGCCGGATCTTTCGATCTTTGTTCAGTGCTTTTACACACTCAAAAAGTGCATGAGGAGTAAGTTCATCGTCATGATCTGCAAAAGCAATATAAGCACCTGTGGCAATCTCAATACCAGCGTTGGTATTCTCTGAAATCTGCAGTGCCTGCTCATTGTAAGCAACTTTGATTCTTTCATCTCCTGCTTCCAGTGATTTCAGGAAAGAGGTAAGAGGAGAATTTTCGCCACTTCCGTCAGAAAGACAAAGTTCCCAGTTGGGATAAGTCTGTGCTTTTACGGATTCCACCAGCTGAAGAAGATACTTCTCCGGTGTCTTGTATAAAGGAACCACAATGGAGATTTTGGGCTGATAATCAAATTTCTCCCGTCTCTGTTTTTCCAGTTCTTTATTGCCGGGCAGATGACGGATGATCCACTTCTGATAAGGGATTTCTCTGGTAGAAGCAGTCTTTACTTTGGAGATCATCTTGTCTACCAGTGCCCTGCTTCCCTGATTTCTCCAGTAACGAAGTCCTTTTTCTGCGTATTTCTGGACTTTTTTCTGAAGGACAACTGCCGGGTTCAGGTGGACAATGTGTACGGATTTTTTGTCTCCTGCATAAAATACCACATAAAGGATCTTGCCTTTTAAATTAGTAAGTTCTGCAAAAAATCCTGTTTTGTCATGAATTCCCATTTCTTCATACTCTTCATAAAGCTGTTCCACATCCACACGCTCTGTACGGAGGATCTCTGCCTGAATCTTCTTTTTGTCCTCATCAAAAACCTGGATCTTTACAGGCTCAGCTGCAATAGCCCAGCCTCTGATCCGCAGGAATCCCTGCTGTACCTTTTCTTCTTCTATAAAGAACTGTGGTCTGCCTTTTCTTTTTTCCAGTTCTTTTACCGGTACCGAAAACCATGGAATGGTTTTGTCCGACATATCTGCATAAACAGTCAGTTTGTGGTATCCTTCCAGAGATTCCGGAAGCTGTACGGTTGCTGTGATACGCTCTCCACGCATCAGATCCGGGTCCTTGAAACGCTCCAGTGCGCTTACCATTTCCAGACGTTTGATCTCAGCTTTTACTTCTGAATTATCCAAGCAGGCACGCATCTTTGCCTCTTTTGGCCATGTTCCCTGAAGGACATAACAACAGGGATCCTGAAGATGAAACCGGTCCTTGGTTACCTCAAAAACTTCTTTTGCCATATTCTATGTTCAACCTCATTTCTCAGTCTACTCTCAGAGAGCAGTCTCCCTCTGTCACTGACAGATTCGGGCTGTAATAGGGATCACCCTTTGCCAGCTGCTCAGACCATTTTGCCTCAAAGGCTTTTACTTCTTTGTCAAACCGGAACTGTTTTTCCGGGGTATCTTCCAGTCCTCTGGACTTGGATTCATAATGATACAATTCCGCATAGGGCGTAAAAACGATTTTTTTGCCTGCTGCACGAACTTTCATACAAAGGTCAATATCATTAAATGCCACCTGGAATGTCTCGTCAAAACCACCGGCATTCCAAAAGTCTTCTGTGCGGATCATCATGCAGGCGGCTGTGACTGCACTGATCTCCTGAACAGTCACAGTCCTTCCGAAATATCCCGGGTCTTCCCTGGATGCCTTGCACATAATATGTCCTGCAATACCTCCCAGCCCCAGCACCACACCTGCATGCTGGATGGTATCATCCGGATAATAAAGCTTTGCTCCTGTAATGGCTACGTCTTTTTGCTGACAGATCTGGAGCATTTCTTCTATCCACTGAGGTGTCAGAATCTCCACATCATTATTCAGGAAAAGAAGATAAACTCCCTCGGCCTGTTTCGCAGCAAAGTTGTTGATGGCAGAATAGTTAAATTCTTTTTCCCAGGTAAGAACCTTTACTTTTGGGTAACGGTCCGGAAGTTTCTTATAGTATTCAAAAGTCTCTGGTTTCTCACTGTTATTTTCCACAATGAGGATCTCGTAATTCTTATAAGTGGAGCGTTTGGTCAGGGAGAAAAGACAAAGTTCCAGATCTTCAATATGGTCTTTATTGGGGATGATAATGGAAATTTTCGGATTATCCTGAATTTTCACATAACTTCTGTACCAGCCCGGACGTTCCGTCATTTCCACAGAAGCGTCGATTCCCATTCTCTGGTAATGTTCTTTGATGGCTCGTCGTCCTGCCTGGTATGCATATGCTTTGCTTTCCGGATCTGCTGCTGTGGAATCCATATGACATCTCCAATGATAAAGTACCTTCGGAATATGCACCACTTTATCTGCTTCTTCGCAGCAACGGAAAATAAAATCATAATCCTGTGCTCCGTCAAACTCCGTTCTCAGAAGCCCTACCCTGTCTGTAAGGGCTTTTTTTACAACAAAAATATGACAGATATAATTATTTTCCCGCAAACGGAACAGGTTATAATCCGGCTTGAAATTAGGATCAAAGTAATGCTTTCCGTCCATACTTACTTTGTCCTCATCTGTATAAAGTACATCCGGGGCGTCCTTTTCGTTGATCGCCTTTGTGATCTCGTAAAGAGCATCCGGTTCCAGAGTATCATCGTGGTCACAGAGCATCAGATACTCTCCTGTTGCAAGCATCACCGCTTCATTGGTATTGACAGAGATACCGCCATTTTGTTCCAGTTTTCTGTAGACAATTCTGTTTTCTTTTCCGTAATTTCTGTCCAGAAAACCTTTCAGTCTGTCATCAGGACTTCCATCCGCCAAACAGAGCTGCCAGTTTTCGTAACTCTGGGCTTTTACAGAATCGATCAGCTCACGAAGATAAGGTTCCGGAGTCTGGTACAGCGGAACCACAATACTGATCAGTGGTTTCTTCTGAAAAACTGTCTTTTTCTGTTTACGAAGAGTTTTTTTGTCCGGACGGTGTTTCAAAATCCACTGTTCATAATCATCGGTCTTTTCCGGTTCTTTATGGAACAGTCTGTAGAAAAATCCCTTAGGTTTCTGCTCTTTTCTCAGACTCTCCACATCAATATCGTATGTTTTGGTGACAGAATCTCCACAGAAATGAAGAATGATCTTCTTTCCCGGTATCTCCGGAAGTGCTGCGGAAATGCGGAATCCGATCTCCTGGGAACGGTACACATCATCAAGGCTTCGTCGTTCCACCACATCCGGTCTCCTGCCTCTGGTAATACGACAGTCCAGAAGACTGGTATCTTCTTTGTGAACCGTTACTTCCACGCTGCCTCTCTGGTCTACCGCCCAGCCCTGGATCTCCAGCATGGTACCATAAAGAACTTCTATCCGGTCCAGATGGAATTCCACCAAACTTTCTTTTACCAGTTCATGAAGATCCTCTGCATTAATGGACCAGATACTGATTCTGTTGTCTCCCTCTGTGAGAAACAGTTCCAGATCCCCAAACTTCTCCATAAGTTTCAGAACCTCAGGAATATGAACGGTAAATCCCGGAAGCACTTCTCCGCAGTCTGTGTTCAGTGCAGTCAGTACATCCGGTCTTTCTCTGTGCTCAATTTCCGGAAGATCGATCTTTTCGTATCCGTCTCCCAGAAGTACAAAACCACATTCCCTCTTTTCTGGGTGGATATACCATCCATCCAGACTGAGGATATGTCCATGTCTGTCATCGTATCTTTCTTCATCTATGCTGAAACAAAGTTCTTCCATATTCTGTCCTCTTTATTGCTTTTTGATGCTTCTGTACAGCTTCCATACTTTTGTATTTTCCATTTCATGGATTTTCTGGTTCAGGCGCTGTATTTCCTGATCTTTTTCCTGGGATACCTGAGAAAAGACCTTCCAGAATTCTTCTCTGGCTTCTATTTCTTTCATAACCTCAATTTCTATCTGCAGAACCTGTGTACTGCCGGACAGCTGATTCAGGATAAACTGCGGATCACCGCTTCCGAAGTAGTACCTGCCCCCTCCCAGAGGAAAGCCATTGGTAACAAAATCAGCTTTTTTTCCGTCCAGGGAAAGTCCCTTCAGGATCAGACCTCCTGCTGCTTCTCCAGGGTCCAGTCTCAGCCTCTTTACCCCTTCAGGAACAGGGAACTCCATACAAAGTCCCAGTCTGCCCATAGGATACACTGCGGAATCTTCTTCCCGGAAATCACTTCCTCTGTCATAAAATACCTGCAGTTTCCGTTCAGCGCCTGCAATCCGGAGCTGTTCGTAATAAGACAGTACATCTACCTTACCTGGTGATACATCTTCATACATGGCGAGAAGCGGAATATGTTTCCCCTCTATATATTTCTGGAAACAGAGTTCCATCTGTCCGTAAGTTTCCATATCTTCTGATGAGATTCCTGCCTTACCATAGAAATCTCTGTCTTTCAGAACTCTTCTCTTACCGTCACTTTCCAGATAATAATGAATGGCCCTGTAAATAATAAAATCAGCCGGCACCGGGAATCGGAAAGTCCATTCGTAATCAATAACAGAAACCTTCTCCCCATCTATAAGGATATTGGCAGGTACCAGATCGATATTGGACATGCCACAGCACCGGTAAGTACCTGTAAGAGGGGCATTTCCGAAGATTTGTGTAAACTCCGATGTTTTGCGGAAGGTTTCTTTGCTGTGGATGCTGCGTATCTTATCAATATACATAAAAAAAGTTGCTTCCAATTCATCCAGTTTATCTTCCATAAGAAGGCTGTCCAGATATTCTTCCAGTGTCACACCATTCAGATATTCCAGGGTAACGCCATCCTTCACCGGGGTACAGGCATTAAGTTCCAGCCCTTCCCTTCCATAAAGTGCAGTCAGTTCTCTGGCTGTATTGCCAATGTTACGGATATGCTCTGCCGCCCTTGCATCTGCAGGAAGTTTCTGTACATATTTCTGTCCTTTTTCCTGACAGATTTCTGTACGAAGTGCAAATCTCGGATCTCTTTCATTGGAAAACTTCACATAATCCGTCTCCGGATGAAACTCTTCCTTACTGATCAGCATTAAGAAAGAATTGGAAAACTGCGGAAAAAGGTCATTATCCAGAAGGCTGTCATATACCGGTGACTCCTGGAAAAGCTGAAGTCTCAGCCTGTCGTAATTGGTTTCCACCCGGTTCAGTTCTCCCTTATTGGGAAGTCGTCTGTCTGAATAAATGGTCATTGGCAGTTTGTAATCCGGGAAAGGATAAAACCAGGAAGCCTTAAGGTTCCCTGCATCTGATAAAATCTGCCCAAACTCTTTCTGGCTGAAAGTTTTTACCCCGCTTGTACATGGATAACCTTCCAGTCCTTCAAAAAGAGTACCAAAATGATCTTCTGTGCAGCCTGCCCAGTATTTCAGACCCAGACGGTTCTCAATGGCAAGCACAATCTTTCCATCTGGTTTCAGATGGGAAGCTATGATCTTCAGAAAATCCACATAAGGAGTCTTACTCTGAATATACGCCTCTGCGTATTCAAAAACACCGATCAGGGTAATGTAGTCATATTTTTCTGTAAGAGTCTTTTCGATATCCTGAAAGTTTCCCATAAGGATCTTCAGATTGTCATAATCTCTGTGACGCCATGCATTGATCAGACTTCTTTTACGGGAAAGTTCGATACAGGTCACTTCTTTTGCTTTTTTACAGAGTGCTCCTGTAACTGCGCCGCAGCCGGAACCGATCTCCAGAACCTTCTCCTCTCCTGTAAAAGGAATCCAGCTTAAGATATTTTCTCTGATATGTGAAAAATGGTACAAAATCGGCCAGCTTTTACGCTCTGCAATCACCTGGTTCCATTTTTCTTCAGGATAATTCTCTGCAATCTCCAGCATTTCATCTTCGATAACACCGTCTGAATATAAATCTTTACCTGAATAATTCGTATCATCCAGAATAACCTGTCCAATTTTTTCTATCATTCTTCATCTCCACAGTGGATTTCCACTTTTGAATCCATATCATAAAAACCAACGGTATTTTTGTTTGAAACAACAGTAATATTACATGCATCGTACAGCCTGTGGAAAACGGTAAATTCTCCGTCTTTGTATCCTGTACATCCAAAAGAAAGAAGGTATTCTCCGCCCTGCAGAAACATATCCTGTGTAAAGGTAACCGTACATACATCCCCTTCATCTGAATGCTCTACATGCATCTTCTCGAACATGGTATTGGTACCTGTGATCTCCGTACCCTTAATGTCCTTGAAAGTATAAGCCATAATCGGTTCCTGGATCGCCTCATGAAACAGTACCCGCATTTTAATCCTGAAGGAGCTGCCCTTCTCGATGGTATTGGTGTAACGTCCCTTCTCGTCAATCACTGCAAAATCTGTGATCTCAGCCAGCTTGCTGCCATATTCCAGCATGTTGGGATTTACCTGGAACTTTTCGTTCCAGTTCTCTCTGGCTGTTTCTTTTTCTTCTTTCTTTACCGGATCCTGGCCTACCAGAAGCTGCTTGTACATATCCACCATCTGTTTGGGGGAACCTTCTTCCAGCTTTACCCCCTTATTCAGAAGGACAACTCTGTCACAGTATCTGGAGATACTGCTCAGATCATGGCTTACAAAAAGAATGGTACGTCCCATCTTTTTAAATTCCTCGAATTTACGGTAGCATTTTGCCTGAAAAAACACATCACCTACAGACAGAGCCTCATCTACGATCAGAATCTCCGGATCAATATTGATAGCAACTGCAAAAGCCAGACGGACAAACATACCACTGGAATATGCCTTTACCGGCTGATGAACAAAATCTCCGATATCGGCAAAATCCAGGATATCCTGCAGTCTGGCATCTATTTCTTCTTTGGAAAATCCCATCATGGTACCATTCAGGTAAACGTTCTCAATACCTGTATATTCCATGTTGAATCCTGCTCCCAGCTCCAGAAGGGCAGAAATACGACCATCTACCACCACTTCTCCTCCTGTGGGATTCAGGACTCCTGTAATGATCTTCAGAATGGTAGACTTACCGGAACCGTTGGTGCCGATGATTCCCACTGTCTCGCCTCTTTTTACATTGAAGCTTACATCCCTCAGAGCATAATGCTCTCTGACAGGCACATGAAAGCCCAGAGCTTCCTTCAGTCTGTCAGATGGTTTGTTGTATAGTTTGTACATCTTGTTCAGATGTTTTACCTGTATTGCAAATTCACTCATCTTGTTCTCCGTCTTACAGTACATCTGCAAAATGTACCTGAAGTTTTTTAAACAGTTTTGTTCCAAAAATAAATAGTACGATGGTAAACACCCAGAAGTATAAAGTCAGGGCAGGATGCTGCCAGATCCCTACTTTGGTGATCAGAGAATCTCTGTATCCCTGGACAATATAAAAGATCGGGTTCAGTTTCAGGATGGTACGGAGAGCTCCGTTCAGGTGAAGGTCATTAAAATCCCACATGATCGGTGTCACCCACACTCCTACCTGAAGCATGATATTGATGATCTGACTTAAATCTCTGAAAAACACAACTGCCGCACTTGTCATATAGGTAACTGCAAGGATCAGTACAAAGATGCAGATACTGTAATAGATCAGCTGCAGTGCATAAAGGCTGGGTGGATATCCCATAAAGGTATAAATCAGAAGCAGGATCACCACAAAGAAACAGTGGACAAATACTGCTGAGAATACCTTTACAACAGGAAGAATCCTGATATTAAAAACTACTTTTTTTACCAGATAATTATATTCCAGAAGTGCATTGGTACCACCCAGAAGTCCTTCCTGAAGGAAAAACCATGGAATCAGACCGGCGATCAGCCATAATACAAAGGGTACTCCCTTATCTGAGCCGTTTCGAAGAGCCAGACCAAATACAAACCAGTACACACAGATGGTAACGATAGGTTGTACAAATGCCCATATCGTTCCGAAATAAGAACCTGCATATTTTGTTTTGAAATCGTTTTTTGCCAGAGAAAATACCAGTCTTCTGTTACGGTAGATCTCTGACACCAGATTTGTTTCTTTTTTCAATTTTATGCTCCTGTTATCTGTTTTCTTTCTTATGAAGGGCAACCAGAAGGATAATCAGCACCAGCACCATGCCGCCCATAACTCCCAGAAGGATCTTTGCTGTCTGTGACAGACCTTTCCGGCTGGTTACAGAACTATGTTCTGATGAGGAAACCTCTGTGGAACTGTCTGTTGCTGCCTTTTCAGAATGATCTGCTGTACTCTCTTCTGAACCGGTATTTTCCTCCGGCACCGGTGTCTCAGTAGGAACCGGCGTTTCCTGTACAACTGGTGTATATCCTACGAACTGTCCATTATAAGAATAGCTGTCCATAGTAGTGCCATTTACATCTGCTGATTCTTTCTGAAGGTCATTTACTGTCACACCCTTTGGTACGGTAAGTGTAGTTCCATTGATCTCCAGACTGTCAAAGCTGTTAAAAGCATAATCAAAAAGTGCCCTGCTGTCTGTACAGTTAATCCCCAGATCCGTGGTACGCATGGTCACTGCTATATAAGTTCGGCCATTGCGCTCAGCTGCCACAACCAGTGTGTGACCGGCATCGTTGGTAAAGCCTGTTTTGCCCCCAATGCAGCCCTCGTAATAAAGATCGGACTCCTTTGCCATAAGAGGCATATGGGTATGCATGGCTCTCTCTGCACTGAGATTGGTGGCAGGAATTGTATGACCTGTAGAACTGAATACCCTGCGGAACCGTTTGCTTTTAAGTCCGGCCTGAAGGATTTTTGCCATATCATGGGCTGTGGTATAATGATCTGGATTCGGCAGACCACCTGCATTGGCAAAATGCGTATTGGTACATCCCAGTTCCTGGGCTTTCTGGTTCATCATATTTACAAAATCAGCCTCTGTACCACCTACATATTCTGCAATCTGTGCACAGACTTCATTGGCTGACTTGATATAGGCTGCATACCAGCAGTCCCGCATAGTCATGGTCTCACCAAGCTGTGCCCCGATATTGGTACTGTCCCAGTTTACATCCCGGATACCGGTTTCTGTAAAAGTCACCACATCCTTTGGGGAACTGTGCTCCATGGATACCAGGATCGTCATGATCTTGGTGATGCTGGCAGGATAACGATAATCATCCATGCCCTTGTCATAAAGGACAGCTCCTGTATCTGCATCCATCAGTACTGCTGTCTCTGCCCCGATATTCCCCGGAGCCTTTGGCCAGTTCTGAATACTGTCTGTGTTTACGGTTCCCTGTGTGCCTGTATTTACGGTTACTGCCTGTACTGTCACAGAAGACGTCAGAATCAGAGCTGCACTTATGGCAGCTGCCCGACATATTCCTTTTGTCATTCTTTCAACCTCCATAACCCTGCTTTAAAATTCAAACTGATGGATAGATTCTGTAATATAATCCACATCGGACATGGAAAGATTATAAAACATTGGAAGACGTAAAAGCCGTTCGCTTTCTTTTGTGGTATAAACGTCTTCTCCGGAAAATCTGCCAAATTTTTCTCCTGCCGGGGAACTGTGGAGGGGTACATAATGAAATGCTGTACAGATTCCTTTTTCTTTCAGGTAAGCGATCAGTCTGCTTCTTACAGAAAGATCCTTTACTTTAATGTAATACATATGTGCATTGTGGACACAGCCTTCCGGAACAAAAGGTCTCTGGATCTTGCCCTGTTCTTCCAGATCCCTGAGGCTTTCGTGGTAGGTATCATAGATCTGGTGACGTTTCTGATTGATCTTTTCACATTCTTCCAGCTGTGCATAAAGATATGCCGCATTCATCTCACTGGGGAGATAAGAAGAGCCATAGTCGATCCAGCGGTACTTGTCTACCTGTCCTCTGAAAAACTTACTTCTGTCTGTTCCTTTTTCACGAAGGATCTCCGCTTTTTCCTGGTATTCATTCTTCTGGAATACCAGCGCACCGCCTTCACCCATAGTATAATTCTTGGTTTCGTGGAAACTGTAGCAGCCAAAATCTCCGATGGTTCCCAGAGCTTTGCCATGATAGTAGGCTTCCACACCCTGTGCAGCATCTTCTACTACTTTGAGATTATATTTTTCTGCAAGTGCCATGATCTTGTTCATTTCACAGGAAACTCCTGCATAGTGAACAGGAACAATGGCTCTGGTCTTGTCTGTAATGGCTTCCTCGATCAGTTCTTCATTGATATTCATGGTATCCGGACGGATATCTACAAAAACGATCTTTGCCCCTCTCAGTACAAAAGCATCTGCTGTGGACACAAAGGTGTAAGAAGGCATGATCACTTCATCTCCCGGCTGGATATCACAGAGAAAAGCAGCCATTTCCAGTGCATGGGTACAGGATGTGGTAAGGAACACCTGATTTACCTGAAAACGGTCTTTCATCCACCGAGAGCAGAGCCTCGTATACTTACCGTCTCCACAGAGCATTCCCTGTGCAACTGCATCCTGAATATAGTTCAGTTCATTTCCGACAAGTGCCGGTCTGTTAAAATCAATCATAGTTTTTCCTATCTTTTCTTCCTCAGTTATCAATGTTTTCTTTTTCCCGGATCACATACTGGGGTGTCTTGTTGACATTCAGCATCAGCTTACCCAGATATTCCCCTACAATTCCCAGCATAAGGAAAGTGATACCAAAGAGCACCAACATGGCACACATCAGGGATGACCATCCTATGGCAATGGCAGGGTCCAGAAGCTTCCGGATCAGGACTACCAGTGCCCCCAGGAAACCAGCTGCTGAAAAAAGTGTTCCGAAGAAAGTAGCTACACGAAGAGGGATCACCGTAAAATTCAGACAGGACAGAAACAGTTTCAGCCCCTTTCTGAAATTGTAGTTGGAAGCTCCCACTTCTCTCTCGAAATGTTCGATTTCAATATTGGCAATATTGTGTGTGGTGCGGAAAAAAAGTACCTGAAGAAAAATGTTATATCCGTCATACTTTACAACTTCATCCCGCACATATCGTCTGCAGCACCAGAAACTGCTCATCTGGATATCCTTGGGCCGATCCAGAAGATGCCACAGAAGGAAACGGCTTACTGCCCCTGTAAGATTCTTGAATGCTGAAAACTTACGTTCTTTAAATACACCGAATACAATATCATACCCTTCCTGAATCTTGTCCAGAAACTGTGGAATCTGAGAAGGATGATTCTGCATATCATCATCCATTCCAAGGATCAAATCACCTTCTGTGTAATTCAGCCCTGCCATAATGGCATTATGCTGTCCGAAATTCTTGGCAAGATTGATTCCCTTTACATTGGAATGCCTGGCTGTCAGCTCCTGTATGGACTTCCAGGTGCCATCCCGGGAAAAATCATTCACAAGAACAAATTCGCATTCATAATCTTTCATTTTGGAAAATTCTTCTATAGCCAGTTCTACTACCTTTCCGATAGTATGCTCTGAGTTATAGCAGGGTATGACAATTGATACCAGCATTTATAAAACCCTCGTTTCTCTGTAGTAAATTTAATTCGTAAATTCTATTATAAGTTAAAAATGATTACCCCTGCCAGGATCAGGGCAAATCCACAGAGTTTTCTTCTGGTAAATTTTTCCTTCAAAAAAATATACCCCATAACAGAAACAAAAATATAACCTGTGGATTCCAGGATCGGTGACATGGATAAAGGCACATATTTCAGTGCCAGCATTGTTAGGATCACAGAACAGAAGAACAGCCCATATGCGCCCACTACCAGTGGATTCAGATATTCTTTCAGAGGGGTTTCGTAAGTACGGTTGGCTGCTTTTTTCAGAAGGATCTGGGACACCGATGATATGAACACAGAAAAAAGCAGGACACATACAGATACTTCCAGGCGGCTCATATTTTCTCACCGCCTTTCTCTTCTGTTTCTCCCGTTACCAGATAAATTCCTGCAAAAATCACTGCAGCACCAATCAGCATATTAACGGTGATCTTTTCACCAAAAATAAGTGCTCCCCAGATGATTCCCCAGATCAATGTGACAGGCTTATTGGCATAAGCCACTGTCAGAGGCATCCTTTTCAGGATCTGTTGCCAGATGATCGCATATGCAAACATGATCACGAACACCAGCCCAAACCAGAATATAAAGAAAAAGGAAAAAATATGATCGGTATATCTGGATGCCATCTTGGAACAGACTCCACTCAGCGAACTGAACAGGAGACTGATATGCAGCATCAGAAAAATACTTTTCTTTGAAGTAAGGCAATTTCTCATGTTATTCTCTCACAATCATTCAGTAAATTCAATGTTTATTTTCGACAAAATATCCTGAAGCCTGGCTTCACATCCATGCAGACTGTCTCCTGTAAGAATGATCTGCCCGATACGGTCCCGTCCGTTTGTGTAACGGTGTACCTGGTCTCCCGGTTCTATATTAAAAGAAAGATCTATGATATCTTCTGCTTCCGTATTATCATTGTGGATTGCTTTTACTGTGCCGTCTCTATCCGAAGTAAGGATTTTGGAAAGATTGGCCCTGTGTGGTGCATCTTTCCGGAACATGAATCTCACATCCATTCCCATTGCCAGTCTCACAATGGCTTCGTAGTAATTGATTCCATAATACAAACCTACCATTTCCGGCAGACAGGTAGCGCCTGCCCTTCCGGTGATCTCAATTACATAAATCCTGTCATCTTTGCAGATCAGATCACAGTTTACAGGACAGTTGTCCAGCCCCACTGCCTCAATAGCCAGTTTTACCTGATGGCAGATCTCCAGCTCCAGCTCCGGTTTTCTGTATGGAACAGAGTGTCCTACAGGTGTGGGTACATGACTCTGAAAAGCAGCGATATTATTAGGCAGGCAGTACACCAGCTCTCCATCTTTTATCATAGCCTCACAACCAAGAATCTGTCCTTCTATGAACTCTTCTGCCAGACAGTAATCCTGCCCTGTAGCTTCCATGGTCTTTCCATAATAAAAGACTGCTTCTTCTCTGGTATTGCACCGGAAGATTCCTCTGCTTCCCATCAAGTCTACTGCTTTTACAACTACTGGAAAATCAAGCTGATCCAGTGCTTTCTGAAGGTCTTCTTCTGAATGGATACAGATATGACGGGCACAGCTGACTCCGCCTTTCATAAAGGCTTCTTTCATTTTATATTTGTTGCTGCTGATATCTGCTGCTCTGGCTCCGGGACCGGTAAGTCCCAATTTCTCACAGGTATATCCAAGAGCCCGGACACCTGTATCCAGACAACAGGTGGCAATACCATCTGCTTTCAGTTCTTTTGCAGCCTTGCATACTGCCTGTGGATCAGAAATATCTGTACAGGAGCTTTCATCTGCCACCTGAAATCCCGGCCAGTCCCCGGGAGTACTGACTGCAACTGTGGAGATCCCCAGCTTTTTTGCAGCCTCATAAAGGGGCAGCTGTGAATAGCTTGCCCCCAGAATCATTAATTTTTTGTTCATGATCAGTGTTTATCCTCTTGTTCAAGAAAGTCAAAAAACAGTGGTGTCCCTCCAGTATGTACAAAAAGGATCCTTTTGTTTTTTATTTTATGTTGTTCCAGATACTTAACCATACCATAAAATGCCTTTCCTGTATAGGTCATATCCAGAGGAATTCCTTCTTTACCATAGATCTCCCGGATCAGATCTGCCACAGCAGGTGACCATGCACCATATCCACCTTCCATATATGCGTCTGTAAAGAGGATATGTTCTTCATAATTTTCCGGCAGTGTACGTCCATATTTCTCTGCATATTCCTGTAGATTTCCGGCGATCACCTGATGGCCCCGGGATGCATTTCTTGATACGGAGATTCCAACAATCTGACGGTTATCTTTTTTTCTGAGACTTCCTGCCAGAAACCCGGACTGGGTAGCGTTGGTGCTGGATGCCAGAAAAATATAGTCAAAATGTGTCTCATGTGCTTCTTCCCACTGACAGATCTCATCATAAACTCTGTCATAGGCAGTCATCGGCACCCATTCTCTTCCCTGCCCTCTGGAATTACCATAAATATAGTAGGGACGGAAACCTTTTTCCCGAAGTTCTGCCATTGCCTGTTCCACTGCTGCTGCAATCCCTGCCTTACCGCAGGGAATCTCTGTCACTCCCATCTGACGGATAATACGGCTGTTGGCACTTTCCCTTTCATCCTTTATATCTTCCTGATTGTGGACCATATAGCAGGGAATCTGCAGTTCATGACAGAGCGTGGCAAGAATCCGGCAAAGATTGGAGTGGTAATTGCCATAAATGATCATACTGTCGCAGTTTTCTTTCTGCATATCTTTAATAAATTCTCCGGCAAAACGGACTTTGTTTCCACCAAAAGCAAAAGGAAGAAGATCCTCTCTCTTCATAAAGAACTGATTTTCATTATCTGCAGTTCCTGTATATCTCAGTTTCTGGAGAGGAGTATTGAATTCTTCCAGAGGATTTTCCCATGGTCCATGGTGCAGAAGATTCTGCATTTCCTCCTGTGTATCTGCCTGAAGGATAAAAAATCCCGGTCTGCTTCCACTGTCCACAATATGGGCAGTTCTCACATCCCCCTCTATAACTACTTTTTTCAGATGAGAAGGATGGTTTTCTCTGATATATTTCAGAAGACGGAGATCATTTTCATTCATAAGAAAACGAATTGCTGAAACTTTGCCCAGGTTATCCACAAAGGAAGGAGCCTTTCCTGCTGCTGTATCTACCACCATTCCCACAAAATCCTGTCCTGTAGAAAGTGGCACAAGATCTGAACCAATACAGTCTCCTCCCATACGGGAACCGATCTCAATGATCCGGATCTCTTCTCCGTCAATGCGAAGTTCACTGTGTCCTGCCCCATATCTTACTTCCAGGGCATCCAGTGCCCGAAATACTACCTCCTGGACTTTCCGGGTCATCTCTTCTGACAATGGTGCCGGCTGGAGATGTCCCGTCTCTATATAATGAGGACTTCCGGTTGTGAATTTCTTTGTAATCGCAAGACAGATGTGTTTCCCTTCATAGCTGATGGTCTCTACGCTGTATTCTTCACCTGTCAGATATTCTTCCACAATAGCTTTGTTCTCAAAAGACTGCTCCACCGCCAGATGGATAGCATCTGCTAACTGACCTTGTTCAGTTACTTTGGTAATAGCCCTGCTGCCGGAACGATCTGTAGGCTTCACGATCACAGGAAAACGATCCGGATGTATCTCCTCTTCCCCTGTTGCCAGTTGAAAATATGGTACCGGTATCCCTGCATCCTGAAATGTCTTTCGCATGGCATATTTGTTGGTGGAATGATAAATACAGCTGCTGCTGTTGCCTGGAAGGCCCAGTTTTTCTGCCAGATACTGTACTGTAATGTTGGCAAGGTCTGAACCGATGGTAGCTACTGCATCTGGCTGGATCTTCTGACAGATTTTCAGAATCTCCTCTTTTTCCACAATACTGATCTCGTAAAAATAATCTGCGTCCTCTGCACCTGTAGCTCCCTCTCTCCATGCAAATACATGAGTCTCATATCCCATTTCCCTGGCTTTCAGAATCAGAGGTTTCTGGAAATCATTTGCTCCAATGATCACAATTTTTTTCATTTTTCTCATCTCTTTCCCTGTTGATATTCAAAAAGGCACTCCCTGATGAGAGTGCCTATTGGTTATTAATACCTGGACATTAATGGGTCTGTCGGGTCGAATGTCTTGCTTCCTCTTAATGGTGTAAGTGGATTCTTACCAAGAGGACCTTTTCTTGCATTGTCATACTGATAGGTTCCTTTGATAATCTTGATTCTGGAACCATTGCAGTTATCCCATACCCATTTTGCATCTGCTACACAGCAGCGGATACATCCATGAGATGCAGGGCTTCCCAGCTTCAGATATTCACCAGCCGGAAGATTATTGGTATTTGCCTGACCGCAGGCTACAGAATGAACAAAAATACCGCCTACTACATGAGAACCATACTGACCCCAGGATGGTCCCATCAGTTCCTGCCAGCGTCCTGCTCTTGTAATTGTAAATGTACCTTCCGGAGTAGGTGTAGCAGGCATACCTACAGAAACACGAATTGATTTAATCGGGATCTGCATGGAGCTGTCTGTATAAACAGTCATAACACCATTTACTTTATCTACTACCAGATAATAAGATTTCTGTTTGTACTCACTGGTTCTGTCATTTACTCTGTATCCTTTGGAATTAAATTTATAATATTTGCCACCAATTTTAAGGACTTTATTCTTTGCATAGTTACCTGTAGCAGGATCGATATAACGTACCTTATTGTTATTGCTGTCTATAGTAACCCAGCCAACTACAAATCTGCCCCGGGAATCCAGATAACCTTTGGTAGTTCCTCTGGTAGCACTGGTGTTGGTCTGTGCAATGCAGTTCTTGAAATAGAACCAGTATCTCTTCTTGTCTACAGTCAGTCTCTTCCATCCTTTGATTGCAAGAGTACCATCACTGTATGCATAATAGTAATTGTTTTTGTATTTGATCCAGGTGTTTACATATTTGTCACCCTTGTAAGCACTTGTACTGCTTCTCTGGAAGAAATAGTACTTGGAGTCTACTTTGGTAACACCACTTGCCAGACGTCCGTCTGACAGGAAGTATTTCTTGCCAACCCACTGATTCTGTACGTTATTTCCCTTCTTGGAGAAGTAGAACCATCCAACAAACTTTTTATTAACAGTAACTTTCTGGTAACCTTTCTTTTCCTGTACACGACCAGCGGTCTTGCCAAAGTAGTAGTAGCGATTTCCTGCTGGTTTGATCTTTACCCAGCAGTTTTTGTAGTTGGCACGTTTACCGTTGGAATGGAAGAAATAACGATATCCGTCTTTCTTAACCAGTGCATTTCTGTAAACAATACCCCTGGAGTTGGAAAGATAAACACCACCGTCAGCACCCTTCATCATGGTGTTTTTGACAATGTATCCCTTGGAGCTGAGGAGATACAGATTGTTGCTGTTGCTTAAAAGCTTGTATGCACCGGCTCCCATTTTCTTATAGGTACCATTAACCTGGAAGTAACGCCACTTTTTGTTTCCGTTGATAGTTTTGCTTACCCACTGGTTACTTGCCATAAGACCAGGATATGTACGTCCTGCTGACTCATCCTTAGGAAGGAATGTATAAAGTTTGTTATTGATGGTCTTATCACCTACAACCGGTTTACCGTCAGCATTAAGACAATAATACTTACCTTTGCCGATCTCATAGAGCTTTCCGGTCTGGAAAGAAGCCTCTTTTCCGTCCTTTCCGAAAATATGGAAAGCATCGGTGATCCAGATCCAGATATGCTTCTGTGCCTGACCAAGGTTGGAGTTGTATGGTGTCTTCATACTGGGATCTTTGCTGCCTGTGATCTTGGCTTCACTGACAGTTCTGAAATAATAATGAGCACCGTCTACATCCTTGTACCCTGTTGCCAGATATCCCTTCTCATCAAAGTAATAAGTACCGGAAGCAAGAACCTCACCTGTAGCAGGATCAATGGTATCTACATTAACAAGTTCATCTGTATAATAGGTGACTGTACCGGCATCTTCTGTATCGCCTGTATTATCCTCTGCTTCAGAAGTACCTGCTGTCTGTGTATCTTCTTCTGTACTCTGTACAGAAACATCAGAACCTGTTTCCTCTGTTGTTTCTTCTGTTGTCTCTTCTGCATCTGTATCAGTTGCAGTATCACCTGTAACTGCATTGTCTTCTGTTGTTTCAGCTAACTGTGTCTTGGTTGATGGCTTCAGAAGTTTCCATTTACCATCTTCGTTTTTCCATTTTGTGTAATAAAGAACAGACTTTTCGGAAGTTACAGACTCTCCTGCACCTAATTCATTCAGTTCTTCCTCTACAGCCTGATCTCCTGCTGCTGCATCTGCTGTCTGATCCTCACCTGCACTGAAATCAATATCTACAGAACTGTTATCTTCACCGTCCTGAGTATCGTTCACTGGATCCTGCGGATCTTCTGTACCATCTTCGGTATCAAGATCTACGGATGCATCATCTGCTGATGTTTCTTCTGTGGAATCGTCTGTAGAGACTTCACTGTCCTCTGGCTGTACATCTATTGTCTCAGCTGCAACAGTCTCATCAGCAAAATCAGCTGCGCCAACTGTACCCACACCTGTTGTCATGACCATAGCCATGCTTAACAGAACCGCCACAATTCGTTTTTTCACTGCTTCTCCTCCTTAATTGATCCTCTTTTCATTTATTCACCAAGGCCGCCACGAATGGCATCTGCCAAAGCTTTCATTGCTTCCTGCTCATCTGTGCCATCACAGATAAGTTCTATTTCATCCCCGCATTTTACGCAGGCACCCAGTACACTCAGTACACTCTTGGCGTTGGCTTCATCTCCGTCAAAAGCAAAGACTATTCTGGAACTGTATTTCATTGCCTCATTACACAGGACTCCTGCTGGTCTCAGATGAAGTCCTGATGGATTATTTACTGTTATCTTCTGGCTGATCATCTCTTTATCTCCTGTTAATTACTTGCCGCCGGTGTTGAGATCGGTGAAATCTCCACTCCGGTGGTAACTTCATCTACCAGTTCATATCCCTCCGGTATTTCGATCTTTACAGGAACCTCAAAGCTGCCCTCTGTCTTGTTCTTCAGGTCAATGGAGGCTTTGATGTCACTTTCTTTCAGGTCACTGAGATCTTCCTCAGTTTTCTTGATCCTGATCTCGATCTTGGCTGTGTCAAAGGCTACCTGCATACTCTCCGGAGCATTCTCTACTTTGATATTCTTGGTAGGTACTTCGCACACGCTGCTGCCCTGGGGCAGTATATTCACCCGGACAAATACGTCCTCACTGGAATCACTGGTAAGTTTCAGACCCTGGGAAAGATAATCTGAAATATTGATCTTGACTTCATAATCGCTGTCTTTGCCGGAAACATCGGTTGCAGATGAAGGAATCGTAATGGTATTATTCTGCTCTTCCAGAGCACTCAGTGCCTCATCGCTTCCGGCCACACTGATCACATTCGGTGTGGTGCTGATGCTTTCCACTTCATATCCGTCAGCGGGTGTACCCTCATATTCAGCTTTGATCCTAACTTCCGGTCTGACTTTCCAGAGTCTTGCAGTAACTGATACTTTTGAAATGTTCAGATAAGCCATATCTGTATCTGTGAATTCTTCCCCGTTTTTGTCAATGATCTTCACATCTGTTTCTTCTGTTACATCTTCAGAAGCACCATCCACATCTACAGAGGCATTCACTTTATCTATTTTATTGATCAGAGATGTTGGTCCTGTAATCTTGAGTTTCTCAGGATTGGATGTCAGGGTTCCAACTTCATATCCCTTATCCGGCTTGGTATTGTTAGTTGTTACATTTACAACAAATTCCTGGGTATCCTTATCTTCAATATGGATGCTCAGGTTCTGGGGCGTTACCTCAATATTGTCCGGAAGAACCTTGTCACAGGAAACTGTAATAGGAACCATCACCGGATCTGTATTCAGACTTACCGCCTGCTGAAGATCTGCCACTGCCTTTATATCTGATGCAGTGATGCGATCCAGAGTTTTACGATTGGTTTTGATGGTAACACGAATGGATTCCTGTTTGTCATCCTGCATACACATTTTGCCATCAGCATCAAGATATGCTTCATTCAGTAACTGCACATCTCCGATCACAAAAGATTTTGTTCCTATGGGATTATCTGCATTTACTACCAGAAGCCATATCAGAATTGCGATGGCAACTGACAGGATCTTCAAAGACAGGTTATTGGCGATCTTTTTGTTCATGTCTGATTCTCCCCTTTAACAGCTGTCTCAGCTTACTATTATCTATAATCTTTTTGTTCTGTGAACGTTCCAGAATCTCTCTTAATCCAGAACTTGAAATATCACGTATTAGTTTGCCGTCCTGAGCTACAGAAACCTGTCCTGTCTCCTCGGATACAATAATCGTAACAGAATCGGTAACCTCACTGATTCCAACTCCTGCTCTGTGTCTGGTACCAAGCTGTTTGCTCAGTTCCATATTATCGGACAGAGGAAGATAACAGGTGGCGGCTATGATTCTGTTGCCACGCACGATCACTGCTCCGTCATGGAGAGGAGTATTATGTTCAAAAATATTAATCAGAAGCTGGCTGCTTAAGATTCCGTCCACATTGATACCTGTACGGATATACTCATCCAGCCTGATTTCCTGTTCAATAACGATCAGGGCACCGGTCTTAACCTCTCCCATATCATAACAGGCTTTGATCAGTTCATTAACTGTCTTGTCTGTAAAACGCTCTTTTATTTCTTTGCCGGCATCAAAAGGAATGATCGCTGCCATAATTTTTTTCTGACCAAGCTGCTCCACTACTTTACGGAGCTCCGGCTGGAAAATAACTACAAGTGCAGTGATCAGGGCACCCGCCAGATTGGACGCGATCCACAGGATGGTATTCATCTTGAACACATATGCGATCACCAGAAATCCACAGATGATAAGAATGCCCTTGAGCAGCGTATAGGCGCGGGTAAACTTGATCCATATCATAAACTGATAAATAAAGAAGGATATCAGTATGATCTCGATCACATCAATGATATTCACAGATGGCAGATTGATATCTGATAGATATCTGCTTAATACACCCGCAATATTCTGCATAAGTTCTCCTTTCTGTCTGTAAATACATGTCTGCAGGTTGCCTCCGAAAGCTCTTAAAGATCTTTCAGAGATTCTTCCAATTTCTTTTCAAAATCAATATCGTCTATATCCGGTTTCTCCACAACCGGTGCCGGTTCATCTACTTTCGGAATCTCACGTTTTACCGGCTTCGCAGGTGCTGATCCTGTAAAGAGAGGTGCTGTATTGGTAACAACTCTTTCAGAAGGCTTGCGGTCTTCTCTCACCGGCTCCGCATTGATCTTTTTGATACTTCGTTCAGATGTAGCTACCAATGCCTTTGGAACTGCTTTTACGTAGTAATAATATTCATCATCTTCATATTCCAGACGTTCTGTTCTGGTATAATCTCCGCCAAACACAAAGAATTCCAGTACAATTCCCAGAAGTACAGAGATCACTGTATAAATGATCATAGGAACCATATCAATGGAAATTCCGAACATCATTCCGCCTGCAAGCATGACTACCAGATAAACCACACCGCCTGCTACAATGGCAATACGCCATGCATAGTCAAACATTCTGGTACGGATCAGATTTACCACAAGTACAACTGCCACAAATGCAACTACTGTAATCCACATTTCTCCATTCTTCATAATACCGTCAGAAAGAAGTGTCAGTGTAGCCATAATCTCAGCATCCGGTGCTGACAGCACTTGTGACTGGATTCTTACGAAACGTACAAAATAATAAATAATGACTCCGCCGGCTGCCGGAAGTGCGGAAACTGCACTGCTTAAAAGTCCGCATCCTACAGGAAGAAGAACCGGAAGATCAAAAGCAAATGCAAGTGGTGTAAAAACCATCACAATATTCTTACCTGTACTGAATCTCAGGAACAGGATCATCATAAAGAGGATCACTACCAGCAGAAAACCTGCAACTTCGATTCCAAGAGCATAACAATGTGCCACCATAAGTGCACATCCTGTAAAGATCATCATTCCAGAAGGAAGGATGCAGCAGATCAGTGCAAGTACCAGCACTACAATAATATTATCCAATTCTTTCATATATCCCATATTGGAGTTGATCCATATAAAATAAACTACTGCAAGTATAAATTTCAGAACTGGCAGCAGATACATCTCGTATTGTGCATAAAACCCTTTCAGTTTTTGTTTAAATTCCAGTAATGCGGTCATTTGCGATACCCTCCTGCTGTTCCTCTGCCAGATGACTTCTTTTCTTCTCTGGTATAGATCCTGCTTAATTCAGTCAGCGCTCCATAATATTGTTTTACACTTTTTTTGGCTCTGTAATACCTGACAGAATACTGTATATATGTTACAACAGAATAGGCTGCCAGAACAACTATATATCCGATAATGATGTATGCACCTGCTGCCATCAGATTCATCTTATGTATGTTTTCCAGCAGATATTCGCCAAAATAAACGCTTACAGCTGCTATCACCAGAATATAACCGATGGTAACAAGGAAGAAATTCTTGATCAGTGCAAGACCAATATAGTCACTGCGGTAATATCTGCTGATCGGAAGATATTTCCTGCCACTGCCCTGTTCATACATGGCAATCTTCGTCATTACCTTAACCTTTTCTTCATTGATCATATTATATCTCCTTACAGATAATCATATAGATTGATTGTAACATATATCATCAGTCATGAAAAGCCCTTTTTGAACACCAATCGTTGCTGTTCACACCTTCACAGCAACTTGGTCACCGGCTGCAAGAGTCACAAAATATACCTTTTCTGCTCCTGCTTCTCTCAGGCACAGGGCCGCTGTTTCCATGGTACTTCCTGTAGTATATACATCATCTGCAAGAAGTATCGTCAGCCCTTTCACTGGTTGTTTCGCATGAAAAGCTCCCTGAAGATTCTGTTTTCTTTCTTCTGCACTGAGCTTCTTCTGGGATCTGGTTTCCCGGACTTTCACAAGTATATCCGTTGCCACCGGGATATGAAGATTTTTACCAAGCTCCCCTGCCAGTTCCTCTGCCTGATTAAAACCTCGCATTCTTTTTTTCCTGGGATAAAGAGGAATTGGGATGATCACATCCGGATTCCACTGCCTTACAGTCTCTCCCAGTATCCTGCAAAGGGTCATTCCATAATAGGTACTGTATTCTCTGCTTCCATAATATTTATATCGAAGCAATGACTGGCGCATCCTGTCTGTATAGGCAAAGCCGCATCTGCCCTGATCGAAAATCCGCCTGTGCTTCCTGCATTCCGGGCAGTATTCCTCTTCTGGTTTCACAGGTTTGCCACATTTCAGACAGTAATCTCTGTTAATGGGCTGAAAAACATTCCTGCATTCCGGACATATAAGTCCATTCTGATCTAGCAGTATTCTGTGACACACCGGGCAATGCCGGGGATACAGAATATTCAGGGTTGTCTGTATTATTTTCATACAAAATACCTTTCTCCCCGACAGACGCTCCCCTTATTACATTATATCTTCGTAACTGTTCAGTACCCTCGCGGGATACTACCTTCTGAATAGTTACATATCTTCATTAATTTCTTTCAGTCTCTCATCCAGAGAGCTGTATCTTCTCTGCTGTTTTTCGTTGTTGATCATTTCCCGGAAGGTTTCTTCACTTCCTACAATGGTCACACATTTACGTGCTCTGGTAACAGCTGTATAGAGAAGATTCCGGTTCAGGAGCATCTTTGGTCCCGAAAGCAGTGGTATCACAACTGCAGGATATTCGCTTCCCTGAGACTTATGTATGGTAATGGCATATGCCAGTTCCAGTTCTTCCAGCTGTTTAAAAGAATACTCCGCTACTCTTCCATCTTCAAATTCTACTTCTGCTGTCTCGGCAAATTCGTTGATCACTTTCAGGATACCGGTATCTCCGTTAAAAACGCCAATTCCCTTATCCACAGGAATGCCGTACCGCCCCCGGATCTCCCATTCCATCTGATAGTTGTTGCGGATCTGCATGACTTTGTCTCCTTCCCGGAAAAGCCCCAGTCTCTGCTCTTTTTCTTTTTTATCCGGAGAAGGCGGGTTCAGATAATGCTGCAGGATCCCATTGAGGCGTTCTACTCCCAGGAGTCCCTTCCTCATAGGGGTCAGCACCTGAATGTCAAAAGGTCTGGCTTCTACATATCGGGGCAGTTTCTCCTGGATCAGTGCGATCACCACCCGGATGATCATATCTGCATCATATCTTTTCAGGAAAAAGAAATCTCTGCTTTTATTATTGATGGTTACCTGCTCACCCTGGTTGATCTTGTGGGCGTTCACAACAATATCACTTTCTGATGCCTGGCGGAAGATCTTTTTCAGCTCTACCACTGAAAACTGTCGGCTGCGTATGATATCTCTCAGGACATTGCCCGGTCCCACGCTGGGAAGCTGGTTCTCATCTCCTACCAGGATCAGTCTGGTACCTGCTGTCACTGCCATAAGAAGAGAATGCATCAGATGGATATCCACCATGGACATTTCATCAATGATGATCACATCCGTTTCCAGAGGGTTCTCTGCATTTCTCTCAAAATGCACCGGCTGTCCTTCTTTCTCCTCATCCGGCATCCCACTGAGTTCCAGAAGCCTGTGAATAGTCTGAGCCTCATATCCGGTAGCCTCTGTCATTCTCTTGGCTGCCCGTCCTGTAGGCGCTGCAAGTCGAAGATCTGCCCCTTCTCCTTCAAAAAAACGGATAATGGCATTGATGGTAGTGGTTTTACCTGTCCCGGGACCTCCGGTCAGAACAAACAGTCCATGGCTGGCTGCTTCTGTCACTGCTTTTTTCTGCATTTCGTCCAGGACCGTACCTGTTTCCTTCTCAATCTGGACCAGCCGGCCGTTTACAAGCTTCTCGTCTTCCGGGCAGAGGACATTCAGTTCCTGAAGCATTCTGGCTGTATTCAGTTCCAGGTAATAATACTGGGTAGGATATACCAGAATCTGTTCTTCTTTCTGTTTCTGGATGATCTTTCGATCCATGGCCAGATCCATAAGGTGCTTCTCCATGTAGGAAGGGTCTACTCCCAGAAGTCTGGATGACCTGGCAAAAAATTCCTCTTTTGGAAGATATACATGCCCTTCTCCTGTAGCCTGAAGAAGAGTATACAGCATTCCACTTCGTATCCTGTAATCAGAATCTGTGTGAATACCAATCCTGCTGGCAATTTCATCTGCGATCTTGAAGCCCACACCACTGATATCTTCTGCCAATCTGTAGGGATTTTCCTGGAGAACACTGTATACAGAATCTCCGTATTTCTGATAGATCTTTGCCCCCAGATTCAGAGAAATCCCATATTTCTGCAGAAACATCATGACTTTCCGCATATCAGACTTTTCTTCAATCTGTGCAGCGATCTCTCTTGCCTTTTTTTCGCTGATACCTTTCACCTCTGCCAGACGTTCCGGCTCATCCTCCACAATCCTCAGCGTATCTTTCCCGAAATGACGGACAATACGACCTGCCAGTGCAGCGCCTATACCCTTGATGGATCCGGACCCCAGATAACGTTCCATCGCCAGTGCATCCTCAGGCATTTTTTCCACCATGGTGGAAGCCTGAAACTGCTTACCATATATGTGATGCTGTATATAACTGCCGGTAACTTCCACAGTTGCCCCCTGGTTCAGAACTGGGAAACTGCCTACACAGGTCAGTTCATCTTCCCCTTCTACGCCTTTCAGCACCATTACCGTATAACCGTTATCTTCATTTCTGAAAATAACATGATCTATATATCCTGTGATCGTATCACTCATATTTCCTCCCGTCCTGCAAACAGCCAAAAGCCAGGATACTCTTTTACCCTGGCTTTCTGTTTATTCGTCCATTCGTGCCATGATCTCTGCATATTTTCCGGTACCCACTGCCACCACATGCATGGCATCCTGTACAGTCAGAGTCGTAACGCCTGTTTTCTGTTCGATCAGTGTATCCATTCCCTTCAGAAGTGCTCCGCCTCCGGTCAGTACGATACCTCTGTCCACAATATCGGCAGCCAGTTCCGGCGGTGTTTTTTCAAGAACGCTGTGGACTGCCTCCACAATCTGTCCTGTGGCATCTTTCAGCGCGGAACGAATCTCCTCAGAGGTAAGTTTTACTGTTTTGGGCAAACCGGTAAGCACGTTACGTCCCTTTACCTCCATAACCTGAGGGTTAGCTTCTTCTATTGCAGTTCCTATGGTAATCTTGATATTTTCTGCTGTCTCTTCACCAATAAACAGACTGTGATTCTGACGCACATAATTCATGATCGCCTGGTCAAAATTATCTCCTGCCACTTTTACTGAAGAAGATGCTACTACACCTCCCAGAGAAATAACCGCAATGTCTGTAGTCCCGCCGCCAATATCTACGATCAGATTGCCAAAAGGCTTTGTAATATCCACTCCTGCACCAATAGCTGCTGCGATAGGCTCCTCTACCAGAAATACTTCTCTGGCTCCTGCCTGATAAGTAGCCTCTTCTACTGCTCTCCGTTCAATCTCTGTAATAGCACTTGGTACACAGATACTGATTCTGGGTTTGCGAAAGGCTCTTCTTCCCATTGCTTTAGCAATGAAATATTTCAGCATCTTTTCCATAACATTAAAGTCCACGATCACACCCTGACGGATCGGCCGTATCACTTCCATGTTGGAGTTGGCATGTCCTGCCATCTGTCTGGCTTCCTCACCGATAGCTCTGATCTTTTCTGTTGTTTTGTCATAGATCACTACAGAAGGTTCTTTCAGAACAAGCCCCTTTCCTGTAGAATATACCAGACTGTTTCTGGTTCCCAAATCAATTCCAATATCACTGGCAGGCATAAGAGCCTCCTTTCTTTATTTCAAATATTTTTTTACATATTGTCCTGTATAGGATTCCGGGCAAGCTGCGATCTCTTCTGGTGTACCTGTGGCGATCACCGTACCACCTCTGTCTCCACCTTCCGGTCCCATATCTATGATATAATCTGCTGTCTTGATCACATCCAGATTATGTTCAATCACTACTACGGTATTACCGCTTTCTGTAAGGCGTCTCAGAATCTCTACCAGCTTATGGACATCTGCAAAATGGAGTCCTGTCGTCGGTTCATCCAGAATATAGATTGTCCGCCCTGTACTGCGTTTGCTCAATTCTGTTGCCAGCTTGATACGCTGTGCTTCACCACCGGACAACTCTGTAGAAGGCTGTCCCAGACGAATATAAGAAAGTCCCACATCATAAAGTGTTTCGATCTTCCGTCGTATAGAGGGAATATTCTCAAAAAACTCCATAGCTTCTTCTACAGTCATGTTCAGTACATCGTAGATATTTTTGTCTTTGTATTTTACTTCCAGTGTTTCTCTATTGTAACGTTTGCCTTTACAGACTTCACATGGAACATATACATCAGCCAGAAAGTGCATCTCGATCTTGATGATCCCGTCTCCGCTGCAGGCCTCACATCTGCCGCCCTTTACATTAAAGCTGAATCTGCCCTTCTTGTAGCCTCTTGCCTTGGCATCAGCTGTAGATGCAAAAAGATCCCGGATCTGATCAAATACGCCAGTATAAGTAGCAGGGTTGGATCTGGGGGTACGCCCAATAGGAGACTGATCAATATTGATCACCTTGTCCAGATGCTCCAGTCCCTGAATGGATTTATGTTTCCCAGGTATGGTTCTTGCCCTGTTCAAATCTCTGGCAAGTGTCTTGTAAAGGACTTCGTTGATCAGAGAACTCTTACCGGAACCACTGACACCGGTAACACAGGTCATCACCCCAAGAGGGATATCCACATTTACCTGCTTCAGATTGTTCTCTGCAGCACCTTTGATCTTCAGCCATCCAGCGGGCTTCTTTCGCTCTTTTGGAACCGGAATCTGACATCTGCCGCTTAAATAAGCCCCTGTTATAGATTCCGGATTCGCCATCAGTGTTTCTGCTGTACCGATCTCTACAAGTTTTCCACCATGTTCGCCTGCTCCGGGACCGATATCCACAACGCAATCCGCAGCCCGCATGGTATCTTCATCATGTTCCACCACGATCAGACTGTTACCAAGATCACGAAGCCGCATAAGTGCCCGGAGAAGTTTGTCATTGTCTCTCTGATGAAGACCAATACTTGGCTCATCCAGGATATATGCCACCCCTACAAGACCGGAACCGATCTGTGTGGCCAGTCGTATTCTCTGGGCTTCTCCGCCGGACAGTGTACCGGTGGCGCGACTCAGGGAAAGATAATCCAGACCTACTTCTGCAAGGAAACCAACTCTTGCCCGGATTTCTTTCAGGATCTGTTTTCCGATCAGTTCCTGCTGTTCTGTAAGAGTAAGATCTGTCAGGAATTTACGGAGGTTTTCTATGGAAAGGTCTGTTACTTCATAAATATTCTTATCTCCTACAGTTACAGCAAGCGATTCTCTTTTCAGACGCTGTCCTTTACAGGTCTTACATGGAGTGATCCGCATAAAAGTCTCATATTCCTGTTTCATAGCATCAGAGCCGGTCTCCCGGTATCTCTGTTCTACGTTTTTGATCAGACCGGGGAATGCCACATCATAGACTCCTTCCCCACGCTGACCTTTGTAGTAGACTTTTACTGCATGTCCGTCTGTACCATGGATCAGAATGTTCTTAATCTTGTCTGGGTAGTCCCGAAAAGGGGTATCCAGACTGAAATTATATTCTTTGGCAAGGGCATCCAAGATTGCTCTGGAAAAACTGCCTTTGTCTGTACAGGACTGCCATCCCATCACTGTAATGGCCCCCTGGGAAATACTTAAAGACTTATCCGGAATCATCAGATCCTCGTCAAACTCCATCTTATATCCCAGTCCGTAACAGTCCGGGCAGGCACCAAAAGGATTATTAAAAGAAAAACTCCTCGGTTCAATCTCATCAATGCTGATCTCGCAGTCCGGGCAGGCAAAACTCTGGCTGAATGTACGGATATTGCCATCCATGGTATCTACCATAAGAAGCCCTTCGGAAAGATTCAGTACTGTCTCAATAGAATCTGTAAGACGTTTCTCAATGCCTGGCTTCACCACCAGACGGTCTACAATGATTTCTATATTATGTTTGATGTTTTTGTCCAGCTTGATTTCTTCTGAAAGCTCATAAAGATTCCCGTCGATCTGTATTCTTACATAGCCACTCTTTCTGGCCTGTTCCAGAAGTTTGGCATGAGTGCCCTTGCGGCCTCTTACTACCGGTGCCAGAAGCTGCAGCCTGGTTCTCTCCGGCAACGCCATAATGTGATCCACCATCTGGTCTACGGTCTGCCTGCGTATCTCCTTGCCACATTTGGGGCAGTGGGGAATACCGATTCTGGCATAAAGAAGACGGAAATAATCATAAATCTCCGTAACCGTACCTACTGTAGAACGGGGATTACGGTTGGTAGACTTCTGGTCTATGGAAATTGCAGGTGGAAGCCCCTCAATAGATTCCACATCCGGTTTCTCCATCTGTCCCAGGAACTGTCTGGCATAGGAAGAAAGTGACTCCATATATCTTCTCTGTCCCTCTGCATAGATAGTATCAAAAGCCAGAGAGGACTTACCTGATCCACTGACTCCGGTCAGCACCACAAACTGATCTCTTGGGATATCCACGCTTAAATTTTTCAGGTTGTTTACATTGGCTCCCCTGATCTTTATAAAGCGTTTGCCTGATTTATGTTCCGTCATTTCTTCCTCCTATACTACTGATCCAGCAGAAAATCTGCCAGGATATAATTGCTTACGTGTATTCCTTTTTCTGTGAGGCTCCAGAATTCCTGTCTCTTCTGCAAAAAGCCCTCGTTTCTGTATTTCTCCAGTATGCTTCCATAAATACTATCCATAGCACAGCCAAACTGTCTCTGAAATTCTGTTTCCGAAACGCCTTCCATCATCCGAAGTCCCAGGAACATAAATTCTTCCATCTGGTCAGCTCTGGTAAGGGTTTCCACATCTCTGTGGATCTTTTCCGGCAGGTCGCTGTCTCTGAGATATTCTTCCATATCACTGGTAACGCTGAACCGCTGCCCTCTGTAAAGAGAAGCTGCTCCCAGTCCCAGCCCCAGATATTCTGTACGTCTCCAGTATCCCACATTATGCCTGCATTCATACCCTTCTCTGGCATAGTTGGAAATCTCGTATTTATGATATCCATATCTTTCCAGTACTTCCATTGTATCATCATACATCCGGTACTCTGTATCTTCATCGGGAAGATCCTCCGGCTCTTTATCTCCAAAAGGAGTCCCTTCTTCTATGATCAGACTGTATGCGGAAATATGCGCTGGATTCAGATCTGCAACTGTCTCCAGTGTATGGATCCATTGTTCTCTGGTCTGTCCCGGCACTGCAAACATCAGATCCACATTGATATTATCAAAACCAGCTCTCCGGGCAGCCTGATAACTTTCCAGAAAATCTGAATAAGTATGAATACGTCCTAGAATCTTCAGTTCCTCCTGATCTGTAGACTGCAGCCCCAGACTGAGCCGGTTAATCCCACAGGTTCTGTAGCTCCTCAGTCCGGCTTCTGTAACAGTTCCGGGATTGGTCTCCATGGTGATCTCCGCATCCTCTGTCAGCCAAAAAGTCTCCTCTATAGCTTCCATAATCTCACTGATCCACTCCGGCTCCAGAACAGAAGGAGTTCCTCCCCCGATAAAAACAGAAGTTACCCCGGAAGATACTTTACCGGCATAACTTCTGATTTCCCGGAGAAGTGCCTGCACATAGGCCTCCCGGGTACTTTTGTCAGAAGGAGCAGAAAGAAAGTCACAATACTGACATTTCCGGATACAAAACGGAATGTGCACATATAGTTCCATCTGGTTCCTCCTTATTGTTGTTCCAGATAACTGTTCACCATGGTAATATTACCATTCTGAACTACTGCATCTGAACTGATCTCATCTGGAGCAGGGGTAGCTGTAGGTTCCGGTGTAATGGTGATCTTCAGCACCTGCTCACTGGCAGGATCTGTCGCCCCGGATTTACTTCCACATCCTGCGGCAAAAACACAAACCAGAAGCAGAACTGCCATTACCATAGATTTCTTATTCTGTCTCACTGTCGTCTCCTGTTATTTGTCATCCAGTTTCAGTACGCTCATGAAGGCTTTCTGTGGAATCTCCACATTACCTACCTGACGCATACGCTTCTTACCTTCCTTCTGTTTCTCCAGAAGTTTCTTCTTACGGGAGATATCACCACCGTAACATTTGGCAAGAACATCTTTACGCATGGCTCTTACAGTCTCCCTGGCAATGATTTTGCTTCCTACTGCTGCCTGAATAGGGATTTCAAAAAGCTGTCTGGGGATCTCTTCTTTCAGTTTTTCACACATCTTACGGCCTCTCTCATAGGCTGTATCTGCATGAACAATAAAGGAAAGTGCATCCACTTCCTCTTTGTTAACAAGGATATCCAGCTTCACCAGCTCGCTGCGCTCATATCCGCAGAGCTCGTAATCCAGAGAAGCATAACCTCTGGATCTGGATTTCAGTGCATCAAAGAAATCATAAATGATCTCATTAAGAGGAAGTTTGTATTTCAGAAGGGCTCTGGTTTCTTCCATGTATTCCATACCCAGGTACTGTCCCCTGCGCTCCTGACAGAGATCCATGATCGCACCGATAAATTCTGTCGTTACCATGATTTCAGCATTAACCATAGGTTCTTCCATGTATTCGATCTCAGATGGATCCGGAAGGTTGGAAGGATTGGTCAGCTGAATCACCTCTCCGTTGGTCTTGTATACTTTATAAATAACTCCGGGTGCTGTAGTTACCAGATCCAGATTATACTCTCTTTCCAGACGTTCCTGAATAATCTCCAGATGAAGAAGTCCCAGGAATCCACAGCGGAATCCAAATCCCAGTGCCACAGAAGTCTCCGGTTCATAGAACAGTGCGGCGTCATTCAGCTGCAGCTTCTCCAGGGCATCCCGAAGATCACCGTACTTAGCTCCATCTGCCGGATAAAGTCCACAATACACCATGGACTGAACCTTCTTGTACCCTGGAAGTGCCTCTGCACATGGTCTGGAATCCTCTGTAACGGTATCACCTACCCGAGTATCCCGGACGTTCTTGATGCTGGCAGTAATATAACCTACCATTCCTGCAGTAAGCTCATCACATGGAATAAAACGTCCTGCACCAAAATATCCTACTTCTACTACTTCTGCAGTAAATCCGGTAGCCATCATACGTACTGTAGTACCCTTGCTGACTCTTCCGTCCATCAGCCGACAGAATACAATAACACCCTTATAGGCATCATAAATGGAATCAAAGATCAGTGCCTTAAGTGGTGCATTTACATCTCCATGAGGTGCCGGTATTCTGGCAACGATCTGCTCCAGCACCTCCTCTACATTCAGTCCTGTCTTGGCAGAAATCTGCGGTGCGTCCTGTGCCTCAATACCGATCACATCCTCAATCTCATTGATCACACGCTGAGGTTCTGCACTTGGCAGATCAATCTTGTTGATCACCGGAAGTACATCCAGATCATGCTCCAGTGCCATATAAACATTGGCAAGAGTCTGTGCCTCAATGCCCTGTGCAGCATCTACTACCAGAATGGCTCCGTCGCAGGCTGCCAGACTACGGGAAACTTCGTAGTTAAAGTCTACATGACCTGGTGTATCTATAAGATTAAAAATATATTCTTCTCCGTCCTTGGCCTTATATACAATCCGGACTGCCTGGGACTTAATAGTAATACCACGCTCTCTCTCCAGATCCATATTATCCAGAATCTGTGCCTGCATCTCACGCTCTGTAAGCAGCCCGGTCTTTTCTATGATTCGGTCTGCCAGAGTGGATTTGCCATGGTCTATATGAGCAATGATACAAAAATTACGGATTTTGCTCTGATCTGTCATCCTAAAAGATTCCTCCTTGCAATATTTCGAGCCCCATTATAGCATAATCTTTCGGCTTTCGTCCAGAAATCTATGAAGCTGTTTTGTTATTGTGGAAAGTAATGCTGCTTTCATTATACAAACACACGTTCTTTTTGGCAAGTGGATTTTATAAAATTTATAACTGAAGATAAAAGTTTGTATCATTCAGTGTCAGGATCTGTACATTTTCGTTGGTGGAATTCACCCATCTGTGAGGTATGGTTGATTTGTAATGTGCAGAATCCCCAGGCTGAAGTTCATATTTGATTCCGCCTACCCATAACTCCAGAATTCCCTTCAGCACATACACAAACTCTTCTCCTTCATGTGGAAAAGGATGAACACCCTGACCATAATCTGACTGGGGCAGAAGGTCCACATATCTTGGAAGAAAAGTACAGACATCTTCGATATTACTGAGATTGTAATGAATGCACCTGTCATCTTTCAGATCTACCTGACGTTCGTATTTGCGAATCACCGCATCACCTGAGTTCCGGGGACTCCCTATAAAATAGCTGATCTCCACTCCAAGAGCACTGCAGACTTTTTCCAGATTGTCCACGTTAATAGGCACCACACCACGCTCAAATCTGGACAGATAAGTAGCGGAAAGCCCTGTCTTATCACTGACCTGGTTCAAAGACAGCCCCAGATCCTGGCGGAGCTTTTTGACTTTTTCGCCAATTCCTATATTCATGTCTGTCCTCCTCCTGTTTTCTTTTTGGCAAAGAACACATGTGTCACAAAAGGCGATGCATTCCAGTAGGTGTACCCTTCATTTGCATAGAAATGTGCAGCATCGCTGGGATACATTTCATGGATCTCCTCTCCTGTTTTCAGGGTAAAAATTCCATCGATCACATAAAAGAATACATCCCCATCCCAGGCATTATGTTTCTTTTCCAGAGTTTCTCCCGGAAAAAGTGTCAGGATCTCCGGAAGCATATTCATATCACTATCTTCATCAGTCAGTGAAGCACAAAAAATCTTGTCGCCTTCCTTGGCTCCCATCCTGTTCCAGGTTCTCTTGACAACAACGTCTTTTTTTCTGGAATCAGTTTCAAAAAAATAAGACATTTCCACTTCGAAGCAGTTTGCCAGCAACTGCAGGTTATCAATGGCAATAGATGTTTTGCCGTTTTCAATCTGCGATAAAAAACCCACTGACAGACCTGTGATCTCGCTGCATTCCACCAGCGTCAGTTTTTCGCTGAGACGCAGTGTTTTTATTTTCTGTCCAAGTTCCTGATTATCGTTCATCCGTCACCTCCATGTATCCTTTTTGTTCTAACTTTTACGATATCCGCAAATTGTTTCGTGCAGTACAGCACTACTTGCATTCTGTCTGTATATTTTTTTATTGTATAATTTTCTGCCCTGTTTGTAAATGACTAAGTACAGGAACAAAGCGGACAAGTCCGCTTTAAACTCCCTGAATTCCTCAATCTTTGAGGGACTTGCTACGCTTTGCGCGCTAGATGCAGTCTGCTTTAGCAGACATATTCCAAATGCATCTAGTCGCATCCTCGCGGAGCGTTTTTTGCTTTATTGGAACATTACGGAGTAATTTCCTATAAAGTGAAAAAGCGGCAGACAAAACCTGTCTGCCGCTTACTGTATACGGTTGTAAATCTCATCCTGCAAACATCTTGAGCAGGCTTGCAAAGAAACTGTAAAGTCCGTCACCTGCAATAAGGCCAGCGTCTCTGCAGTTCATAAATTCGTCGATCCGTTTCTTAAAGATCAGGCGCACTGCAACTGTAACAAGAACACCGATACCATATATCGGGCTGTTGATAACAAGACCTGTTGCAAAAAGCACACCTATCATATGTTTGCCGCCTACCAGCTGTACAATTGCACCTGGAATGGCAAAGATCAGAAGTGTCTTGATCAGTTCCGGATTTGCAACTGCCTGACAGGTAGTTGCAAAGGTAGTCGAACTTGCAGGAATAAGGCCCTGGCCCAGAGTCATGTTGGCAAAAAGCATAACGATGATGATGCCAATGATGGCTCCGTAAATTTCTATGTACACCTGCTGTTTTCTTCCATAAATTTCATGTTCTCTGTCGGCACCTTTACCTCTGATGATCCATCCGGTCTTAAGGTCATATCCCATATCAGCAAAACATGGACCTACTGAACTGATATATCCGGTAAGAACAGCAACTGCAACCGGCGGGAAGCCCATCAGCATTCCCAGAGTCAGGAAAATAGTGGTAATGGCGAATGCCGGGAACCATCCGGAATACATGGCTGCCATACCTACCAGCATCATACTTGCCACAGATGCAAAAGCTGTCCAGAGAATCCAGAGAATGATCTTACCTATGGACATATCTGTAAGAATTCCTGTCAGAAGTCCTGTCAGGATTGCTCCCACTACATGAATACCAAAAGACATTGCAATGGTCTTTTTGGCTTTTTCGTCTGTAACTGTACAGTTCTTGTTTTTTGCTGTATCTTCGTGGTTTTTACGGGAACTGCTTACAATACTGACAATGGACTGGATCAGTGCAATAGCACCAGCCCCGATCATAAATCCCTGGGGAATATAAGTGCCGCCCAGATCAAATCCTGTCACCTGACCACTGTAACCTCTGATGATCAGACCTACGCCAAGAGCAGTAATGGATGCCAGACTGGTAATAAAAGTAATACCTACAGCAGCTACAGGAAGCTTGAAATGAGAGCCTACCATACCAACTACAATACCTTCGATAATTCTTTTTGCCTTGGAACCACCTTCGTCTCCTGCTTCCAGTACTTCCGCTGTGGCAATACCAGGTGCCCAGGATTCTTCGGCAGGAAATATACTGGAATCATACAGCTGTCCTACTACAAAAATAGAAGCTGCTGTTCCAAAAAGACATCCCAGTGCCATAGGAAGAATGGCGTTGGTCTCTCCAAGTACAAACAGAATCGCAATGGCTGTCAGTCCACAGTTTGAAGCTGCAAACCCTGCACCAGAGGAAATAGTCTGGATATAATTCTGTCTTTCCAGATTTTTAAATCCCTTCATGGATGTCACTGGAATACGTGACACCAGCATTGCAAAAATAGCACCCAGAATAGAAGTATTGGCAGAAACGCCTACCTTACCAAGAATCTGCATACATACGATGGCAGATAAAACAGCAAGGATCGTTCCTATAAAAACAGTAGCCGGTTCAAAGGCTTTGACTTTTGTTTTGTTATCCATAGATGAATCCTCTCCCTTCTCTCAGGATCAGTAGCCGGCAACTCCCATCTTCCTGCAGATTTCTCTGGCTACAGGATCTACATAAACACCATCCTGCTCGATCACAACATCATCCAGAATGATCGTTGGTTTCAGAAGGATTCCATCTGTATGGCATGGTGCATCCCAACATTTACCCATGATCGCCTTACCCTGACTGCCGATACCAAATTCCATACATCCAAATACACGCTCATCTTCTACGATACGTCCTGTAGGTTTGGTAACTCCCGGGTTAAATCCCTGAGAATAATGTGCCAGCCTGTAACAGTCCGGATCATCATAAGATGCAAGCCAGGAAGCAAAGATATCTGCCTCCACACCACCTGTGATATCTGTAACAATACCGTCTTTCAGAGTCAGTTTCACAGGTTCTTTCAGCTTACCGATCTCTGCCGGCGGCCAGATTGCTCCGTCAAACACCAGTGTTCCGTTAATTGTTTCTTCGATAGGACACCAGCTGGTCTGTCCACCCAGCATGATCGGATATCCCTTCTGTGTGGCACGCTGACCAGAATGGCGGATCTTTCTTCCATGATGATATGCAATGAGATCTGTACCGTTTTTGCTCTTTACCTGAATCTTGTCTGCTTCGCCCAGGATTTTCTTAAAGTGCTCACCCAACTCGATCATCAGATCATAATTGACCCTGGTAACTGTCTTCACCAGCATCTCCACATCCATACCTGTAAGGCAGATATAACGAGTACCTGCTGCCATGGCATTCTGAAATGCCTTGGTATGCATGATATAAGATAAAGAAACCTCAATCCATACATCTGCTTTCTCTACCGCTGCCGCTACCGGTGCCGGCGGATCCATAACTGCACATGGAGCTGTGGCATAATTGATCACAATGGGAATAGCATCAATAGCATACGCAGCCTGTGCAAATGCATCGATAACACGTTTGTCAGAAGAAGTATCTCCTGTGATAAGTACTGTTTCTCCTGGTTTCGCCAGAAGGACATCTCGAACCATGGTCATGGCACCTTTCGCCACTTCCAAACTGAGGTATTCATCTCTGGTCTCAATTCCTATTGTTAAATCCATACTCAGTTCCTCCTTTTTAAATTATTTATACAATTTTACTATAGTTAAAAAATCATGTCAACACTATTATGTCCGAATACTCCGATTATTGTCATATTTTCCCTTGTTTTATCTTATAATTAATTATATTCATAAAATTTTGGAATTATTTTTATTTTCTCCATTATTATTCGTTATATTTCAATTGTATTTTTTATCTATTTTGTTTTTTAGAGAGTCTTTTCTGAATTTTATATTGTACTTTCTTCTTTGTTCATGGTAAAATAAACACAAACATTTTCAATATATTTAAATTCAGGAGGGATTTCTATGGTAGAACAGTTAAACCGATATATAGACGAACATTTTGACCAGCTGGTCAGAGATACCCAGGAGCTGGTTTCTGTGGAAAGTACTCTGGATGAGAGCACCGCAGGTCCGGGAGCTCCTTTTGGCACAGGTATACAGAAAGCTCTTTCCCTCGCTCTGAAAAAGGGCAAAGATATGGGATTTGATGTCAGAAATTATGATGGTTATGCAGGATATATCCAATACGGAACTTCCGGCGAGCAGGCTGCCATCCTTGCACATATTGATGTAGTTCCTGCCATCGGACAGTGGATTGTCCCTCCTTATTCTGCACAGATTGTAGACAACAGACTTTATGGACGGGGATCCGTAGATGATAAGGGGCCTCTGGTAGCCTGCCTTTATGCAATGAAAGCCATCCAGGAATCCGGACTCCCTGTCAGAAACCACCTGCGTATGATCCTGGGTACAGATGAGGAAACTCTTGCCAGAGGTATCTATTATTATCTGGACCGGGAAGATCCTCCTGCTTTCGGCTTCTCTCCAGATGCAGAATTTCCTGTGATCCATGCGGAAAAAGGCACCATCCGTTACCTCTATCACCTGCCACCGGCCGACCAGGATATTCTGTCCATTCATGCCGGAAGTCGTCTTAACGTAGTACCGGATCAGGCAGAAGCCAGACTGGCTCACATATCCCCGGAGCAGGTACAGGCTCTAATCTCATCCCTGAATACCAGAGCTACCATTACCGCCAGAGCCGAAGGTTCTGACACAATCGTAGAAGTACAGGGACTTGCTTCCCACGCCTGCTATCCTGCAGAGGGAATCAATGCCATCCAGGCACTTCTCCTGCTTATTAAAAAGCTTTATCCTGCACAGGATACCCCTCTCAAGAAAGCACTGGCAGGGCTGTCAGATCTTCTTCAGGAAGAAACCGATGGTGTTTCCATGGGGCTTGCATGTACAGACGAAGTTTCCGGTGCCCTTACACTGAACACTGCCATCATCACTGTGGATGATACCGCCAGCCAGATCAAATTTGATATCCGTTATCCAGTCACCCATGACGGAAACGAAATCCTGAAACAGCTGGAAGAAATCGAGTCAAAAATTCCTGCGAAATACGAACTGATCCAGCACAAACCGCCTCTTTATGTAGAAAAAGACCGTCCTTTTATCAAGGCTCTTCAGAAAGCCTACCAGGAATCTACCGGTCAGGAACCCCGGTGCATTTCCATCGGTGGCGGTACTTATTGTCGTTATGTAAAAAATACGGTTTCTTTCGGTCCTGTTTTCCCAGGTCAGAAAGAACTGGCACATCAGACCAACGAATTTATTGAACTTGAGGATCTCAGAAAAATTGCCAAAATCTATGCACAGGCGATTTATAACCTTATAGGTTAATTTCAGAATTTTCATGGGCAGTCATTCAGGCTGCCCTTTTTTCTTATTCCGACTTCTTATTACCGGTGATGTTTTTCTCCAGTACCCGATTCAAAATATCTGCAAAAGGCTCCATGGCGTTTTTTACTTCCTGGACTGTATTGGTCTGTGCTCCTGCCTCAAGAAGAATGGATCTTGGACGCATATGAAGATTGTAACGATACCCTGCCAGATAAATTCCTCTGTAAAAATCCGGATAATACTCTGCTGCTTCGTATTCCAGCTGAAAAGAAAAAGCCAGATTGTCCTGTATGTATGGATTTGGCAGATATCCAAGACTGCCGCTTTGGTTGGTATAGCTGAGCCCATTATAAAAAAGGATCTGGGCTGTAGGCTTTCCGTTAATTTCTGTAACCAGCTTCCGGTCTTCCGGCACTCCGTCCCTGTGAAGGTCGATCACCACCTGAATGTTCTCATTTTCCGCCAGAACAGGTTCCAGATATTCTCTTGCATAGTCGTAGGCTTTGCTTCTGTCCAGCTCTCCGCTTTTCATATCAAAAGCTTCCCTTACATGAAGAACCTGATATTCATATTGCTCTGTAAGAATTTCTGTCAGATAATCCCCCACTCCCAGAATGGTATCTTCTTCCATGCCTTCTCTGGAATCTGCAAAAGCCTCCTGGGAATGGCTGTGATAAATAAGGATCTGCGGCACATTCTGATCTTTCTTCAGGGAAAAATCTTCCCGGAGAAAAGAAGCTGCATTCAGCTGTACCGCATCTGCTGTCGTTCCCTCATCTACAATAAAGAAATGATTCATAAGATAATCCTGATCTGCCAGTATTTCCGGGGAAAGATCCAGCACAGGAGCTGGTTTGATATCTGCAGAAACACTGGCAACTTCTTTATGATCCTTTTTCGGCTTCTCTGTTGATTCCGGCATTTCTGCAGGTTTCTCCGTAGGTTCTGTTGGATTCGGCGTTTCTGTAGGTTCTTCCGCAGGTTCTGTTGGATTTGGCGTTTCTGTAGGTGCTTCCGTAGGTTCTGTTGGATTTGGCGTTTCTGTAGGTGCTTCCGTAGGTTCTGTTGGATTCGGCGTTTCCACCGGCTCGTCCACTGTATAATCTTTATTTTGATCTTTATTTTGATTTTCTTTCCGAATCTCTTTTCCCAGATATTCCCCGTTATTTTCCATCAGAAGCTGATAGGTTTCCTGATCCTTCTGCTGCTGTCCCAGGGCACTGTCCTCCAGAAAACAGTACAGTGGAAACTGTCTGTAGATATTTTCACCTGGCCAGAAAGGACCTGGCGTTATCACAAGTACTGCCACAAAACAGACACTCAAAAACAGACAGACTGCTTTCTGGAGTCCCGACACTGGATCACCACCTTTCATGGTATCCTATGAACTGCAAAGTAAGATTATGATAAATCTTCTCCGAATGCCAGATTCAGTCCCTCTGAAATGGTATAGCTTAAATACTTCACTGTTTCATCTACATTTTTCGGGGTAACAAACATACTGTACAGATTAGGTGCGATCATTTCTTCCAGAAATTCTTTCTTTTCTCTTTCCTCCAGTGCATCCAGAAGGTGTGCCATGGAATCATGGACAATCGTCGCCGCATCTACCACTGTAGGTACTCCGATGCCGATCACTTTCACTTTCAGAGTTTCTTCTGTAAGCCCGTTTCTGTGGTTTCCTACTCCAGAGCCTGGATGTATCCCTGTGTCTGTAATCTGGATAGTCCTGCTGAGTCTGCGGATACTTCTGGCAGCCAATGCATCTACTACCACTACCACATCTGGTTTTGTCTCTTGTACCACACCCTGGATAATCTCTGAAGTTTCCATTCCTGTCTGCGCCATTACACCGGGAACGATTCCACTGGTCCGGTGAATCCTTCCATCTCCCAGACTTTTCAACCCATATTCCCGCACAAGATGTCTGGTCATCTTCAGATTTTCCACTACATGAGGTCCAAGAGAATCAGCTGTGATCTCCTGATTGCCAAGTCCCACCACAAGAATTGATTTTTCTGTTTCCAGATCTATAAGGTTTCTCAGATGCACTGCCACTTCTTCTGAAATTTCTCTGTGATAGTCCTCATCCGGTGAGGACAGTTCCGGTGCTTCAATGGTAATATAATTTCCCTGCGGACGTCCCATCAGTCTGGCTCCGTTTTCTGTTGTGATCTTTACGATTGTAGTCCGGATATCTCTTTCCTTATTATAATCTTCCTGAATCTCCACACCCCGGATCTCCACATTTTCTTCCTGAAATCGTTCTGTAGTTTCCAGTGCAAGATCTGTCCGGATTCTGCTGCCTTCTCTCATGGTCATTTCCTCCTGCTCTTTCATACTGACTGTCTGGCACTCTTACAGTTATGAATTCCTTTCGGGATACTGCCTGCTGAATAGTTACCAGATTTTTATATTTTTACTTTTTGCCGTAACCTGTTAAATTATGTATTAAAAAAGATATTTTCCAGTTTTTCCTATTGACAATCCCTGACAAATATACTAATATATATAAGCATGTTTACAGGAGCGCCCGTGTCTGTTCCTGTGACAACGACACAAAATCAGAATCTGAAATGGAGGTGTACCACATTGGCTAACATCAAATCTGCTAAGAAAAGAATTTTAGTAAACAGAACTAAAGCTGCGAGAAACAAATCTATCCGTTCTGCTGTTAAGACTTCCATCAAGAAAGTAGAAGTTGCAGTTAAGAATAATGATAAAGCTGCTGCACAGACAGCTCTTACAGAAGCTATCGCTACTATCAGCAAAGCTACTTCCAAGGGCGTTTACCACAAAAACAACTGTGCAAGAAAAGTTTCCCGTTTAACAAAAGCTGTCAACAGCATTGGCTAATAAAGGAAATCGTTTTTAATTATAAGCTTATAATTAAAAAGACAGTCACACCGTCAGTGACTGTCTTTTTTTATACCAGGGGTTCTTTTGCCCCCTGGATATCATCCGCCTAACTCTACCATTCTGTGGATGCAGCGTCCTGCACCTTCCATTACATCAGCAGGAAGTTCTATTTCTTCTCCTCCACATCCTTTCAGACAATTATATACGTCCATCAGTGTGGTTACTTTCATGTTCATACATGTAAGCTGCACTGCCAGAGGATAAAATTTCTTATCGGGACATGCAAACTGCAGATGTTCTACAATGCTGTTCTCTGTTCCGATGATAAATTCTTTTTTTTCTGAATTCTTTGCATAATTCATAATGCCTGTAGTAGAACCAACAAAATCCGCCTTTTCCACTACTTCCTGGCGGCACTCCGGATGTACCAGAAGCAATGCCTCTGGGTGAGCCTTTCGTGCTTTTTCCACGTCCTTTACACTGACTACGATATGCCTTGGACATCCACCTTTATAAAACGCAAATTCTTTTTCCGGAAGTTTCTCTGCAACATAACGTCCCAGGTTAGGATCCGGGATAAAAAGGATCTTGTCATTCTCCAGCTGACTGCAGATCTGCACTGCGGAAGAAGAAGTTACACAGACATCACACTCCGTTTTCAGTTCTGATGTAGTATTAATATAAGCAACCACTGCATGATCCGGATATTCTGCTTTCAGTTTACGAAGGCTTTCCAGATCAAGCTGTTCTGCCATAGGACATCCTGCTGCCGGATTGGCAAGCCAGACTTTTTTGTCCGGACTTAAGACTTTACATGTTTCTGCCATAAACCGTACACCGCACATGATCACACCACTGCAGTCACTTCCTGATGCCTGGACACTGAGTCCATAGGAATCTCCCATATAATCTGCCACTTCCAGGATCTCCTGTCCCTGATATGCATGTGCCAGAATGCAGATATCTTTTTCTTTTTTCAGACGCAGGATCTCCTGCTGAATTTCTGCAATTGTCATAAATCAATTTTCCTTTCTATCTCCCATGGCTGAAGAGGAGCCAGAAAACCGGTTTCTTTCAGCTGTTTTTCAATAAGATCCAGTCTTTCTTCACTGGATGCTTCCACCAGATGATAATGATATCCGGATGTAGCACTGCTGAGTACTGTGGAGTGACTGTTCTGCAGGGCTTCCACAAACTCTGCCACATCCTGTCTGGAACGGATATCCATTTCTGCTGACACGCGTCCATAGACTCTGTGGCTGATACTGATATTCTTCACCCTTCCTCCACAGTCTACAATAAGGGTCAGCTCTTCTGCAGCCTGCTCCTGACTGTGACGCACTTTAAATTCTCTTGTACAGCTTACATCCTGCTGCATTACATAGCCTCTGGTGGTGGAAAGAATACCCTGGGTGGACGCCCTTATTACTGCCAGATCCTGTACGATCACCTGTCTGCTGACACCAAATCGGGAAGCAAGTGTCCTGGCAGCTATGGGCGTATCTGCGTTCTGTAGAAGCATCAGGATTTCTCTACGTCTTTCTGCAGTATTCATAAACGTCTCCTCTCACACTGCATGAAGATGTTTCATGGAAATGTCAAGAATCGGTGCAGAATGAGTCAGGGCACCACTGGAAACAAAATCCACACCAGTTTCCAGAATCTTCTGGATATTTTCTTTTGTAATATTACCGGAACACTCAGTCTGTGCTCTTCCATGGATCAGCTCTACTGCCTGTTTCATCACTTCCGGAGTCATATTGTCCAGCATAATGATATCTGCACCTGCTTCTACTGCTTCTTTTACCTGATCCAGAGTCTCTACTTCGATCTCGATCTTACGGACAAAAGGTGCATAGGCTTTTGCCATCTGGATGGCTTTGGTAACACTTCCAGCTGCTCCGATGTGGTTATCCTTCAGAAGCACACCATCAGAAAGGTTATAACGGTGGTTGCATCCCCCACCTACACGCACTGCATATTTCTCAAAAACACGACAGTTGGGTGTGGTCTTTCTGGTATCCAGAAGAGTGACTTTGCTGCCTTTCAGAAGTGCTGCCACCTGGCTGGTATAAGTGGCAATTCCACTCATTCTCTGAAGATAATTCAGTGCCACTCTTTCTCCGGAAAGAAGGACCCTGATATCACCTGTTACAACTGCCAGAAGCTGTCCACTGGTAACTTTATCTCCATCTTTACATTTCAGATCTACTTCTGTTTTTTCATCCAGAAGCTGGAATACTCTTGCGTAAACATCCATTCCTGCAATAATACCGTCTTCTTTGGCGATCAGATCTACGGTTCCTTTGGTTGCACATGGCATCACTGCATTGGTGGATACATCCTCACTTGTAATGTCCTCTGCCAGTGCCATACGGATCAGCTGATCCGCCTGTAATTTCATTGTAATATCATTCATGACTCTTCCTCATCCTTTCGATTTCCTTTAATACCATCCCATGATAACCATTCAGAATCATGTCTTTGTCCTCGTAAAGCTTTGTATCAATGATTCCCGGTCTGCATGGATCTGGCGTATTTCCAAATATTATATCATCTGCTGCTCTTCTTGCAAACACCAGAGACTCCAGAAGAGAATTGCTTGCCAGACGGTTCTTTCCATGAACACCGTTACAGCTGGTTTCTCCACAGGCATAAAGCCCTTTCATGGATGTTCTGCTTCCCAGATCTACTTTGATACCACCCATAAAATAATGCTGTGCCGGTACTACCGGAATTGGTTCTTTCCTTGGATCAAAACCCTCTTCGATACATCTCTGCATAATATTGGGGAAATGTTTCTCAATGGTCCTGGTTCCAAGTGGACGCATATCTTCCCACACATGCTCTGTACCGTCTTTTTCCATCTGTGCAAAGATTGCCTGGCTTAAAAGATCTCTTGGCTGAAGTTCATTAGTAAATCTCTGTCCGTTTTTGTCATAGAGAAGAGCCCCCTCTCCTCTTACAGATTCAGAGATCAGGAAGCGTCTTCCAGGTCTGTGGGAATACAGAGTGGTTGGATGGATCTGTATGTAATCAATATTCTGCAGTGCTACCTGATGTTTCATGGCAATACCCAGACCATCTCCTGCAATATGTGGAAAATTGGTGGAATTTTTGTAAAGTCCGCCCAGGCCTCCACATGCCAGCACTACATAAGGTGATCTGACAGGATATACATTATTATTCTGATCCATAACAATAATGCCGCCACAGACATTGTCTTTGGATATGAGATCCACCATAGTCATATATTCGCAAATCTCGATATTCTCTCTTGTTCTGGCTTCGTTCAGAAGTGTCTGGGTGATCTGTTTACCGGTGATATCTTCGTAAAAAAGAATTCTTGGCTGTGAATGGGCTCCTTCCCTGGTAAATGCCAGATTGCCATTTTCGTCACGCTCAAAAGTCACGTTCAGGCGAAGCAGATCCCGGATGATACTGTTGGAGCTGCGGATCATGAGATCTACTGCTTTTTTGTCGTTTTCGTAGTGTCCGGCTCTCATGGTATCTTCAAAATAATCTTCGTAATCTTCTTCTCCACGAAGCATACAGATACCGCCCTGTGCCAGGAAGGAGTCTGACTGATCTGCTTCCTGTTTAGTAATAAGAAGGACTTTTTTACGGGAAGGCAGGTTCAGGGCACAGTAAAGACCTGCTGCTCCGGTGCCTACAATAATGGCATCATAATATTCGTTCATTTCTTTTTTCCTCGTTCCGGTTCGGCCGGACTTTCTTTTATCATGGTCGCCATTATACTACTGCTCATTACAGGTGTCAAGACACCTGTAAATATTGTTGTGTTATCTTCCCGAACTATATTTTACAATTAACAACTCCACGCTAAGTGTATCCTGCAGTCTTCCGGTCTTTACTGCTTCTTCCGCATCCACAAAGTCTCTCTCCGCTTCCTCCAGTTCTTCTACCTTGTAAGCTCTGGCACAGGACATGATATTCCGTACTGCGAAAGGTGGAATCCCCAGTCTGGAAGCAATTTCGTTCTGGGAGGCTCCTTCCCCGGACATTTTTTTTGCCAGGCAAAGCTGTCGAAATTGCTTGGACAAAAGAAACAAAATCCGCATAGGCGGCTCTTTCAGGGTAAGGAGATCATTATAAAGATCCAGTGCTTTTCGCTGGTTTTTTTCTGTAACTGCCCTTACCATATCGAAGATCTTGTTTTCTGTACGTGTGGTGCAGACTGCCTCTATATCCGCTCTTGTGACGATATCCTGCCCCATGGTATAAGTGATCAGCTTTTCCAGTTCATTCCGGATATTTCCCATATCTGTACCTGTCTTTGTAAGAAAAAGCTCCATATCCCTGGTGGTGATCTTCCGTCCTTCTCGGGATAGGATTCCTGCTGCCCAGCGCATCAGTGTCTTTTCATCCTGCTTTGCAAAATCCACAATAGCACCTGCAGATTTCACTGCCTTGTACATTTTACTCCGCTTGTCTACCTCTTCTTCCACAAAAACAAACCGCACATAATCCGGCAGATTCTTCAGATATTCCGCAAGTTCTTCACATTTGTTCTTAAAAAATCCGGAGTTTTCCACCAGAACTACCCTGTAATCTGCAAAAAAAGGCATGGTTTCACAGAGATCAATGATTTCCCTGACCTCAATGCCTTTTCCTTCATATTTACTAAAGTTCATAGTATCCTCTGTGGGATTCAGTGCATGTATCAGTTTCTCTTTATACTGCTGGCGAAGATAGGCTTCCTCTCCGCATAAAAGATAGATCTTTTTAAAATTTCCTGTTTTTATGTCTTCCTGTAGTCTTTTCACCTTACAACCTCATTTGATATTCTGTATGTCATTTTCAGAGTTTTCGATTTCAACATTAGTATAAAAAAGTATAAACGATTCATATAAATAAGTAAAGCATGTGGTCTTTGAGGGAACAATCATAATCTCAAATTTATTCCACAAACCGTTCTCTCCATATCCTTTCCCCGTCTGTGCGGATGGTGATGGCACCGTTTTTCATGGTATATTCAATCTGTACTCCTGATTCTTCCATCCGGTCTGTGGTTTCTCCGGAGGGATGTCCGTAGGTGTTGGAATCGGAGCAGGAAATCACTGCAAGCTCCGGTTTTACGGTATCCAGAAATTCCTGGCAGGTGGAATACCGGGAGCCATGATGTGCAGTTTTCAGAAAATCCACGTCACCTAACAGTGGCAGCATTTTTTTCTCTGTTTCTGCACCGATATCACCTGTAAAAAGCCCCTTAAAATCTCTGTATTTCAGTTCCACCACCATACTGTCTTCGTTTACGTCAGTACCTGTAGTTCCGGCAGCCGGTGCAAGGAACTCCAGAACCACTTCTCCCATTTTCAGTTTCTGCCCTCTGTGCACCTTATATACCTGTACCCCTGCTTTTTCTGCTGCATTTTCCAGATCAGTGTAGATCTCATTTTCTTCTTTCCAGTCCGGCAGAAACAGCTTTTTTATTTTCAATGACATAAGCTTCTTTTCTTCCAGTTCCAGAAGTTCCTGTACTCCGCTGATATGATCTTTATCTGTATGGGAGACCAGAATTCCCTCCAGTTCACTGATCCCCTGATTCCGAAGAAATGGAAGGATCTGATAACTGGCAATGTTCTTTTTGTTGCTGCTGCCTCCGTCTATCAGAAAATTCCTGTTATCTGGCAGTTGCAGTACAATCCCGTCACCCTGTCCTATATCCAGACAGGTAACAGAAAGACGTTTATCCAAAGAAATGCTTAATATCATAATGCCTGCAAATAACGTCAGGGTACAAATTACTCTGGAACCGGCAACCTTTTTCCAGGGAATTTTAATAGCTGTCATGAAACCCAGGATTAATACTACATAGTACAAAACACAGCGGATTTTTCCCGGACTGCCTGCTGTCCACAGGCAAAAGGGAAGCCTGGCTGCTGTTTCACAGAGCCAGTCATATCCCCACAATAGGATACGTCCCGGATATGCTGCTATCAGAGCAGCGTTCAGGCTGAAATTTCCCAGTATTCCACAGCACAGACCACTGAACAGCACACAGCCAACTGTGGGAAGTACTGCAAGATTCAGGAAAACTCCTGCAACTGATACTTCTCCGTAAGCCATCAACACCAGCGGCAAAGTAGTCAACTGCACTGCTGCGGAGGAAAGAAATGCCTTCAGGATTTTGTTTTCTGTATAAAAAATTTCTTCCAGAAGCGGTGCTGTGATTCCCAGACCTGCCACTGCTCCAAAAGACAGTTGAAAGCTGCTGCTGTACATATATGCGGGTGTATCCAGAAGCATAAGGACAGCAGACAGGGACAATGCTGTCAGAAGGTCATAGGTCCGCCCCAGAATCCGGGCTCCTACTGCCAGAACAAACATAGTCACAGCCCTCATGGCAGAAACACTGCTTCCTGTCAGCATTCCATATTGAAGCATCAGGATCAGCGGTGGCAGCCCTGCCATCACATTGCCCGCACCGACTCTTTTCAACAGGTTAAAAAAGCCCATACCAAGCATTCCTATATGCAAGCCGGAAATAGCCAGAATATGTATCATTCCCGCCATCTGATAACGCATTTTACGTTCCTGGTCCAGGTCACTTTTTTCGCCCAGAAGCATAGCTTCAAACACACCGGCATCATTCCCTGTTGTCACCTGGAAAATCTGACACAATTTTTCCCTGAAATCCAGCCAGAACTGCTCATAACCAGACCCATTTCTGCTGTGTCTGGTAATCACACCATTTTTCATACAGTAATAAATATGCTGACAGGCATAATACTGACGGGAATCAAATTCCCCCGGATTTCTCGGCACTTCCGGGCGCTCTAATTTACCGGAAATCATCACTTTGGTTCCCGCCGGAAATCGTTGTTCATTTTTTAAAAAAACTTTAAGATTTTTAATTGGAAATGTTTCTGATCCGCAGATCAGAGAGACTTGTTTCAGACAGACAGAAAGAGAATTGGAAGTATCCTGATACCGCTGTATCTCCCCACAGACTACAGCCTCCTGATGTTCTTCTATATATTTTACAGTCTGTTCAGGCAGTGGATTCCCTTTTATCAGAGGTACCCCTGCCTGATCCAGAATGTACATGCACAACATCAGAAGAAGGCATACAAGACACACAGGGCGTCTTTTCATCAGCCATCCTTTCTGTTATATAAGATCGGCTCAGGAATCTTTTTTTGCTTCATCCTGAACGATTAGATCTTCATTTTTTTCGTAGAAATTATATAATGGCATATTATCTTCATAATTGCCTTCCAGACTTCCTTCAATGGAAATCTGGACTCTGTCAGCTTCACAGGAATCCAGAATGGAATTCACTACCGAATATACCGGGATATTTTCTGCCACATCCAGTGCTTCTGACTGAAAAGCATCATTCATGTTCACATAGCAGATCCTGTCTGCTGTGATTACACTGACTGCCACAGATGTTTCCGGAATCGTGGGATAATGCCCTTCTTCCATAGGACCCTTGGCAAGCTGTTCCAGAACCACTCTTTCTCTGGGAAGTGTTCTCCTGTAATACACATTACGTGTTTCTTTTACCAGTTTCTTACCGCTTTTGTCTGTAAAATACAGAGTAAACGTGTCATATCTGTAAGCATCTTCATCTTTTCCGGAATATTCCACAAAGGTATCTTCTGTCATATCCCCCATCTTCTGGTTTCTGGAATTGGTCAGTTCCTGTCCGTTTACTGTAAAACGGACTTTCTGAATATCCGGGATCTGAACCAGCGTATGGACAATGCCTGCTCTGGTAAGTACTTCCCTGGCTTTGCTCATACTGGAGTATTCTTTGCTGAAATCAATGACCAGCAGATCTTTCTGTACATCATAGGACTTGATGGCTACATTATCCGGAAGCAGACTTGCCCTGCCTTCCGGTACTTCCCGATCCTCCAGCTTCTGGAGAAGGTCTTTGACCATAAATTCCTTGGTTTCTTCTTTGGGCGTGTAGGCTTCTGTTTTCAGGGAAGTCTCCGCTGCATTCAGATAATACAAACTGTATTTGCTGTCTTCCTGTGTTTTTTTGGTTTCTATACTACATCCGGCAAGAAGGCTGGTTACCAGCACTGCCAGAAGAAGTACGTGAAAAATTTTCTTCATCCGGCACCTCCTACGGAATATAGGAAAGGGGAACTCGAACAGAAAATGTAGTTCCCTCTCCCTCTTTACTGAAAACCTTGATCACGCCATGATGCATGGCAATGGTACTTCGTGTAATGGAAAGACCCAGACCTGTTCCTCCGATCTCTCTGGAATGAGACTTGTCCACCCGATAAAAACGTTCAAAAATCCTGTCAATGGAATCTTCCGGGATACCCATTCCTGAATCTGCCACTGTTACATAGAAATATTTGTGGTCTGCGTCCAGGGATACTCTGACCCATCCATCATCCACATTGTATTTGATTGCATTTTCCACAAGATTGCTGATAGCAGATGTGAACTTCAGTTCATCTACATCTGCCTCAACAGGTCGGAAACTGTCAAGAATAAGGTCTATGTTCCGTTTATCCGCTATAGGCTGAAGTCTCTTTAAGATATCTTCCAGAAGCTGATTGATATTCATATGCTGAATACTTAAATCTACTGTCTTCTTATCCATCTTCACCAGAGTGAGAAGATCTGTAATGATCCGGTTCTCTCTGTCGATCTCAGCAGTAATATCCTGCATAAATTCCTGATACAGTTCCTCCGGAACTCCCTGCTGTCCTACCAGCGAATCAGCCAGTACTTTCATGGAAGTCATAGGTGTTTTCAGCTCATGGGACACATTGGATACAAATTCTGAACGAGATTCGTCCAGAGTTTTCATCCGGGCCAGCATTTTGTTGAAAGCTTCTGTAATAAGTTCTGTTTCTGTATAGTCAGGAACAGAAATCTCGTCTTTCTGGTATCCATCTGTAAGATCTTCGATGGACTTGGTAACTCTTGCAAGAGGTTTTACCAGTATGGTAGAAAGCATATAGGCAAGAATTATGGAAAGAACAACAATGATCGCCATGATCAGCATTCCCTGCTGCTCCAGTTCAATAATAGTTGCCCGGATCTCACTACAGGACACTGTAACCAGCATGGCACCCTGAATCTGAGGTACATCTGCGCTTTTTATGGGAACTGCGATCTGAAATGTCTGACCGTCTTTGTAATATTCTGTGCTTTCACCGCTTTTGAAACACTTGATCACTCTGGGAGACACCAGAGTTTTTTCTTCGTCTACGTGGTAAGTATCTTTTACAATGCGGAAGTCTCTGTCCACCAGAAGAATCCTTCCTCCGTACATATTAGACAGGATTTCCAGTTTGCTGTCTATATTTTCGGAGCTGGGGTCATTGAGATAATTTTCTTTTATGAGCTGATTGCAGAGGATCACACACTGGGTCCGTACAGAACCTGCACGAACTTCAAGGGCTTCTTTTTCATAGTTGCGGACCATCAGCTGTGTTATGATCACTCCGGGAAGAATTCCCAGAATCACCAGTATGACCATAATACGGAAGCGTAAACTTTTGAAAAACTTGTTCTTTTTTTTCGTATTCATATACTACGCCTGGAAGTAATATCCTACACCCCATTTGGTGTGTACATATTTTGGTTCACTTGGATTCGCTTCGATCTTTTCTCTGAGACGACGGATATGTACATCCACTGTACGGACATCTCCCGGATACTCATATCCCCACACAATGTTCAGAAGGTTCTCACGGCTGTATACTTTGTTGGGGTTAAATACCAGCAGCTCCAGAACATCGAATTCTTTGGCTGTAAGATTAATCTCTTTACCTGAAATAAATACCCGGCGACCTTCGCAGTCCAGCTTCAGATCTCCTGCTTCGATGGTCTTGGCTTTTTCTTTTTCTTCGTGATCGGAACGTGCACGTCTCATAATGGCCTTGATACGAGCCTTTACTTCCAGAATATTAAATGGCTTGGTAATGTAGTCATCTGCACCGTAATCCAGTCCAAGGATCTTGTCCATATCTTCACCTTTGGCTGTCAGCATCACAATGGGAACGTTGGAAAACTCGCGGATCTGCTGGCATACTTCCAGACCGTCCATCTTTGGAAGCATCAGGTCAAGAAGGATGATATCATATTTGTTTTCTTTTGCCTTTTCCACAGCTTCTTCACCGTCATAGGCACAGTCCACTTCCATTCCATCCTGTTCCAAATTAAAGCGGATTCCTTTTACAATTAATTTCTCATCGTCAACCACTAAAACTTTCCTGCTCATTCATTTCTCCTCTTATTCTACTGCTATTTTATCTTTTATTTTAGTAAAAGTGCTTTCTTTTATGCCAGGTACCTGCATGATATCTTCGATGGAAGAAAAACTGCCGTTTTCTTCTCTCCAGGCTATGATCGCCTGTGCTTTGGCATCGCCGATACCGGATAATGTCTTAAGTGTTTCTGTATCTGCTGTATTCAGGTTTATTTTTCCTGATTCTGCATTCTCCTGTGTTCCATCTGCCTGCTGTCCTGCCTCTGAGGGCAAATCCACTGTTCCCTGATCCGCTTCTTCCTGAGTGGGAACATAAATCTGCTGTCCGTCACTGACTGGCTGTGCCTGATTGACTGAAGCACCAGCTGCCTCAGACAGCATGCCTCCTGCTGCTTCTATGGCCTGAAAAACTCTGCTGTCCGAATCCAGTTTATAAACTCCCGGTGCACTTACCGCGCCACAGACGTCAACATAAATCTCTGTCGGCGGCTCTGTCACAGTGGGAATTTCTACTGTATCTTCTCCTGAACTTTTCTGTACTTCAGATGTTGTATTTTTATCAGACCTATCCTGCTGCTTATCCTGAAATACTTCTTCTGTATTCTGAGTCTGTTCTGTCAGAAGCAGTTCTTCTTTTTCCCTGCCACAGCCTGAAATGAAAATACACAATAGGGTCATCATCCATATGGCAACTGTCCTGAACTTATCTTTTTTTTTGATCGTGGTCCCCTTCTTTCTGTAAATAAAATTTACAGCAGTTTCCCGATCTCATACTTAACCAAGTTTTATTTTAACGAATTTCCGATGTTTTTACAATAGGTATCTTGGCATTAAATAGGCAGTTTATCTGTTATTCACGCCGAACGTTCTTTATTTCTCCCACTTAAACAAGATAATCCCCGCAATGGCTACTGCCATTCCCAGTAATTTTCTCCATTCAAATGGCTGTTTTTCCATACCAAACATACCAAATAATTCTATCACCCATGCAATCACCAGCTGAGAGATCACAATAAGCATGGCTGCTCTGGCAGGTCCCAGGGTTCCCATACTCTGAATTACAGTGATGGTAATAAAGGCACCGATCACGCCTCCCAGCAGTGTATATCTGTTTTCAATCTGCCACAGTGCTCCTATGCTCTGTCTTCCTGTAAAAAACCACGCAAGTATACACACCAGAAATGCAGAAAACTGCACCCAGCCTGTAGACACCCACAGACTGGTCTGTTTTGTAACCTGTGTATTAAAAACTCCCTGAATGCTCATCAATGCACCTGATAATAATGCTACCAGAACTCCCCACATAAAACCGTCTCCTGCACTTTTTACCTAGTATATGACATTTACAATATTCTATGCGGTCTTTTGTTTGCTGTATTATAATAAATATCTGTTCACAAGATTTTCTACTATTTTAGGATTAAGAATACTTTGTTCTGTCTCAAAGGTAAGAATCAGCCTGTCGCCCGGATAAATTTCATTTTTCTGATAGGATTCTATTTTTCGCACTGCCGATCTTGCATACTCCTGTTTATCCATCATTCCTTCATGCTCCCAGTAAATTTCCTGTTCCGTTTTCTTTGACAGAAATGTAAAGTCCGGATATACTGTGCCGTATCCCTTTAAGTAAAGTGGCTTTTCATATTTATAAAGTATATTTTTTCTGTAAAAATAATCTGCAAGTATTTTTTCTGACTTGGATCTTACCCGTTCTCCTTTTTCAGTAAGGATTACCGGTGTATTCTCTCTGAATTCCTTTCTCTGGTGTTCCTCCGCGTACCATTTTGCCAGTAATTGATTCCATGCAGGTTCTATCGGCGTAACCAGTGTTCTTCTCTCTTTTCGCATGGCTGTATAAATTTGTTCAATTTCATCATCTGAATAATCCTGTATTATTTCTCTTATCTGATGTAATCTTGTTTCTGCCTTTTTCAGTACTGTTTTATTGTAAGCTTTCTGCGCCAGCAGTCCGGGCAGTTCTTTATTATTTCTTGGAATATAGTTTCCGTTTTTATTGTCTGTACAATGATAATAGCGCACATAATTTTTATCTTTTGAGATGCGGAGATATCCTTCTGGTGCTGTAATCAGAGATACACTGACATTATTTACAATTTTTTCCAGACGTTTTTGCTCCTGCAAAAGCATACCGCGTAATCCTTTCATATATTTTCTACCTTTCTGTAAACACTTTGACTTCCTTGGGGATTTTTAAGATTTGTGGTCAAATATCCTGGTTTTTCTTTTGACCTCTTTTAGATTCTTCAGGATTTGCGGTCAAATATCCTGGCTTTTCTTTTGACCTCTTTTAGATTCTTCAGGATTTGCAGTCAAATATCCTGGCTTTTCTTTTGACCTCTTGGGCGATTTTCAAGATTTGTGGTCAAATATCCTGGCTTTTTCTTTGACTTCTTAGGGGATTTTCAAGATCTGCGGTCAAATATCCTGGCTTTTTCTTTGACCTCTTGGGCGATTTTCAAGATCTGCGGTCAAATATCCTGGCTTTTTCTTTGACCTCTTTGGGCGATTTTCAAGATTTGCAGTCAAGCTGTCTGGCTTTACTACAACAATAAGATAATTTTGGACACTGAGACGAACACTTTCAGCCGCCAGTAATCCTGTTTTTTAGTCTAAGCAGGAACCGGAGCATAGTCAACAAAAAATTTCATAAATTTCATTATTTTTCTATTTGCACCTGATAATAGCAAATAAAAAACAGACACAGGTTTTCGCCCATATCTGTTCTTTCTGATGCGTTATTCAGTAAATTTATTTCACACTGACCACTCTGTAACCGGCATCTTTCACCATTCTCTTCAGCTCCTCCTCATCCAGTTCTCTGTCATAAGAAACAACTGCCTCATTCTGGGAAAGATCCACCTTTGCAGAAGCTCCATCTACTTTGTTGATGGCTTCTGTCACTGCTTTTACACAATGTTCACAGTGCATACCGGAAACTTTAAGAACTTTTTTGCCAAGAACCGGATTCTCCAGTGATTTTTCCGGGATATCCAGAACAATAGATCCGCTGCCACCACCGCAGCAGACACCTTCGCCCTTGAAATGCTTAATGGAACCCTTCAATGCCAGACCGAGAAGCACGATCACTATAAGTACAATGATAATGTCAACCATTACTCGTCACCTCTTTTAAATGCTTCATCACGTTTTTTTTCTCTTTTCTTTTTTATCCAGAGGTATCCCTGATAGATCAGCACACCCACCAGATAAATAACAATAACTGCTCCGAACATATACATGGTAGAGCCTGTCGAATTTCCCATATAACTCTCCTCTACTGTCCTCTGCAATGATCCTGTCTGTTCATTGCCACAGTGAACTGTTGTACTATTTCTTCATACGTGGGCTTTTGGATGATGCACTGTAAGATGCTCCGGCACAGCCACCACAGCTTCCGCAGTTACCACTGCATCCACCGCATCCCATATGCTTGCCTTCTTTTGTATTTTTGATTCCCTTATAGATCAGGAATCCACAGTAGCCAAGAATCAGAACCATTATAATAATATTTGCCAGCATTTTCCTCATCCTCCATGAATCTTACTGTAAAATAATCTGCCGTTACTATAACCAGGGAGACTTTTCGCCCTGTATCACTTTATTTCTCAATTATAACAGAAGCCGGATACATTTTCTGCATCCAGCCCCTGACTTTTTTATTTTTATGCCTGTACAGAACGTTTGGAATAAACTTTCTGATCTTTGTACGGATCTGGTCTGAACAGAAGGAACAGCATTACGATCAGGAAAATAAATCCGACTGCTGTACCGATGCCGAATGCACCACCTGTTACAAAAGAACCGATCTGATAGAAGCAGAGGCAAACGATGTAGGCAAAGATATTCTGGAAAAGAATTGCAAACCAGAACCATTTTCTGTCGTTCATTTCTTTTGCCATTGTTGCGATAGCTGCAAGGCAAGGAGAATCAAGAAGGTTGAACATCAGGAATGAGAATGCTGCGATTCCTGTCGGGAACCAGCTTGCTACACCTGCTGCCACGTTTACTGCATCTTCTGTATCACCTGCAACATTTGCAAGTACACCCATTGTAGATACAATTGCTTCTTTTGCTGTAAATCCGGAAATAGAAGCTGCTACCGGCTGCCATTCGCCAAAGCCAAGAGGTGCAAAGATCGGAGCGATCACACCACCAATGGCTGCCATAAGGCTGTCTGCACTGTCTTCTACCATTCCAAATCCACCATCTGTGAATCCGAATCCACCAAGGAACCACATTACTACACAGGCAAGGAACAGGATTGTACCGGCTTTGATGATGAAGCCTTTCAGTCTTTCCCATACATGAAGAAGAACTGTCTTAACCTGCGGAATATGATACTGTGGAAGCTCCATTACGAACGGAGCCGGTTTACCGGAGAACGGTTTTGTTTTCTTAAGAATGATTGCTGCTACAAGTACTGCTACAATTCCGATAAAATACATCAGCGGAGCGATAAAGGAGCTTTCTGCGTATCCTGCAGTTTCTCCTGCAATAACACCGCCCATAAGAGCGATAACCGGAAGTTTGGCTCCACATGGAATGAAGGTTGCTGTCATAATAGTAAGACGTCTGTCATTGTCCTGTTCAATGGTCTTGGAAGCCATGATTCCAGGAATACCGCATCCTGAAGAGATCAGAAGCGGAATGAAGCTCTTACCGGAAAGTCCGAAGTGACGGAATACTCTGTCCATGACGAATGCGATACGAACCATGTATCCACAGTCTTCAAGGATAGAAAGGAACAGGAACAGGATTGCCATCTGAGGAACGAATCCAAGTACTGCACCAAGACCACCGATAATACCGTCAACTACAAGTCCCATTACCATATCGCCGGCACCGATACTGGAGAGGATCTTAGTAGCAAAGTCCTGAATAGCAACTACGAATACATCGTTTGTCCAGTCTGTTACAAATGTACCAACTGTTGTTACAGATACATAGTATACAAGCCACATGATTGCGATAAAGATCGGGATACCAAGAATACGGTTGGTGACGATACGGTCAATCTTATCGGAAACTGTAAGTTTGTCTTTTGCTTTCTTAACAGTTGTATTAACGATCTTCTGGATGAATTTGTATCTTTCGTCTGTTACGATACTTTCCATGTCATCGTCATGTTTCTTTTCCAGATTCTGACGGTTCTTGTCAACAACTGCCTGAGCAGAAGCGGAAAGCTTCATAGCTTCTTTGACTTTTTCGTCGTTCTCAAGGAATTTAACTGCATACCATCTCTTCTTGTCATCTGTGATGGAATCCGGCAGAACAGTTTTAACTTCTGCAACTGCTTCTTCCATCTCTTTGGAGAAGATGTCTTTCGGAAGATCTACGCTGCTCTTCTTTGCAACTGTTACTGCTTCGTCGATCAGTTTGTCAAGACCTTCACCTTTCAGTGCAGATGTCTCAATGATCGGGCAGTCAAGCAGCATGGAAAGACGCTTGGTATCAATCTTGATTCCTCTTTTTTCAAGAAGGTCTGCCATGTTCAGTGCGATTACAACCGGAACACCGGTCTCGATCAGCTGAGTGGTAAGATACAGGTTACGTTCAATGTTGGTAGCATCTACCAGGTCAATGATCACGTCAGGATTTTCTTTCAGAACATAATCTCGGCTGACTACCTCTTCCAGTGTATATGGTGAAAGAGAATAAATACCAGGAAGGTCCGTTACGATGATCTCCTCGCCTTTTCCTCTTTTTCCTTTCAGTTTACCTTCTTTTTTCTCTACAGTAACTCCCGGCCAGTTTCCTACATACTGGTTAGCGCCCGTTAATGCGTTGAACATTGTGGTTTTACCACAGTTCGGGTTACCGGCAAGTGCAATTTTAATTGCCATTTCTTTCTTACCTCCTTATTCCCTCATATCGCTGCTTTGCAGCATTTTCTGTTGCTGCCAGTTTCACAGCAACGGTATTACCTATGTACAGATACACAGAACGAATTATTTTACCTGTACGCACTGAGCATCATTTTTTCTTACTGATAACTCATAGCCTCTTACAGTGATCTCAACCGGATCACCTAAAGGTGCAACTTTACGGATATAGAGTTCACTTCCTTTTGTGATACCCATGTCCATAATGCGTCGTTTGTACGCGCCGTCTCCTTCAATCTTGGTTACAACAACTGTACTTCCAACTTTTGCATCACCTAAAGTCATTGTTCTGTCTCCTTTCCCTCTTTGCTTGATATATAAACATTGCATACATCACTTACTGATATCTTATGAATTGTTTCGCTGTTTCACAGTTCTCGCAATTCTTCAAACATTCAGCGTCAGATCATGATGTGTCTTGCCATATCCTGATTAACAGCTACCCGGGCATCTTTCACATTTACGATCACATTGCCCCCGATTGCAGATACTACAGAAATCTCAGCATCATTTACGAATCCAAGATTCGCAAGAAAACGTCTGGTTTCTTCATTTCCGCCAATTTTTTTGATCTTGCATGTCTCGCCAATGCCTGCCATTGTAATCGGCATCATACTGTCCAACCCTCTTTCTTATTGAGAATTTTTTTCTTTAGCAAAAAACATATAACGTGTCCTAACGCTTTGTTTTTGCCTCTTAAGTTAGTATATGCTAACGTTTGTAAGCTGTCAAGCACTTTTTTTCGTCTTTTAAAACTATCGTTTGTTCTGCTTAACGAAAGACAGTTTCAGCGTACCATCATATAGTAAAAATCTACAATTCCGGTTGTTCTGTCCTGTAAAATATGCTATACTGGAAATACTATAAATTTATTATTTCATTCGTTGAAATTGAGAGAAATTGGGGTGTAAGGAATGCATACTAACGAATCCGCCGAAAACTATCTGGAGACTATTCTTATTCTGAGCAAATCACATCCGGTTGTGCGCTCTGTAGATGTAGCCACTGAACTGGGATTCAAGAAATCCAGCGTCAGTGTTGCCATGAAGAAATTAAGAGAAAATGATCAGATCACCGTATCTCCGGAAGGTTATCTTTATCTGACAGAGTCCGGTATGGCAATCGCTGAAAAGATTTATGAGAGACATCTTTTCCTTTCCAAATGGCTTGAAAACATGGGCGTTGACGCTAAGGTAGCAGCCAGTGATGCCTGCAAGATTGAGCATGTGATCAGTGCTGAAAGCTTTGCGGCTATCAAGAAACATATTGATCTGGACAACATGAAATAACACAAAAGGCGGAGCAAATGCTCCGCCACTTTTATTTTATCCTATTTTTTTACAGTAACTGTGATCACGTATTTCTTTGATCCTGATTTTACTGTAATTTTTACTTTTCCTGCTTTTTTTGCAGTGATCACACCTTTACTGCTGACTGTTGCAATATTTTTATTTGAAGTTGCATATGTAATCTTCTGTACAGATGTGATTGGTGATATTACAGGTTTCAATGTTATCCGTTTTTTTACTTTTAGAGTCACTTTGGAAGAAAGACCTGATATACGTGTAGTCTTTACTTCACTTTTCTGGACTTTCACTTTTACAACTGCTTTTTTACCACTGCGTAATGTTACTGTCACTGTGGTAGAACCAGTTTTCTTTCCTGCAGTAATCTTTCCTGAACTCGTTACTTTTACCAGACTTGTATTTCCTGATTTCCAGGATGCAACGGAATCTCCCTTTGCAAGACCACAGACTTTTACTTTCGTAGTAGACTGTCCCACTTTCAGTACTATACTGGTTACATTTAGTTTAATGGTTGCCTTAAGTTTAGGAATTGTTATGATTTCTTCTTTTCCGCAGACACCACACGTACGTGTTTTGACACCGGTATTCAGAGCAGTTGCCGCTTTTGTCGTTTTATACTCACCGAAATTATGGCCTGTAGCTTCCCCCTCAGTTTTCTGTTCTTTCAGGATTTCCCCGCACACTGAACATCGGATACCCTCTGTCAGACCTGGTTCTTCACAGGTGGGTTCTTTTGCCGGAATTATCTCTTCCTTATGTCCTGGAGCCGGGATAGTTTCTATTTGTGTATCACCACAATTTTGGCAGACAGATATTTTCTTTCCTTCTTTGATACAGGTAGCCTCCTCACTCACTGTCCATTCACCATAAGCATGGCCTGTAGCAGGCTCTCCTGTTTCCTGTGCTTTCAGAATTTTTCCGCATACAGAGCACTTGATTCCTTCTGTGAGACCCGGGTTCTCGCAAGTTGGCTCTACTGCAGGAATTATTTCTTCTGTATGACCCGTAGCTGGAATAACACCTCCTTCTGCCTCAACAGCTCCGCAGAGAGGACACCACACTTTTGCACTATGACCATCTTCCGTACAGGTAGGTTCTTTAGCTCCCTCCATTTTTATTGTATGGACAGTATCATTTCTAAACCATCCAAGGAATCCAAAGTCCTTCATATAGAGCTCTGCATCTGGCAGCACATCCATACAAAATTTTGACAATTCTATATAAAGACTGGCATTTGCAGTTCTGTTTGCGTCAGCTTCCGTAACTTTACAATTGGAACCGATCCAGATATTCCATTGATAAGCATAAGTAGAATTATCGGATAACAGTTTCGCCGGATTTGTACACAGACTGGCTGTATATCCCCAGCTACTTCCCATCCTTGACTCCATAGAAAAAGTAAACTTATGATCTTTCACTCCACTTTCTGTTAAAATGAATTCCGCTACGCCACTTGCACCTGTATTGGAAATAACATCGGTACAGGTTATTTTTCCTTCGCTATAAGTGAGAGTCAGACCATTTTTTGTTATGGTATTATTAGGATATTCTGATAAATAGGAAACCAGCTTCATATATGCCAGCTTCATATGATGCGTTCTACCCTCATCTCCTTCCCACGAAAAGCTATAAAGTCCTTTGTTGTTCCATTTATATCCCTTGGCATTCAGGGTATAGATAATACTTGCATTTCCGTATACTTCGAATACTACATTCTCTTTGAAATCATCCGATAATGCAATCTTTTCCAGATAAAACGGAAGATCAATCACCTGTTCTTTTTCGCCAGCGGTAATGGCTCCTGCCTCAATAGATTTAATTTTCTCACTCAAAACAATTTTTTCTAATCCCGGAGGGCAGACAAGTACTTTTTCTTTATTCTTATCACAAAGAACTCCATCTGCTGCTGCAAAAACTGTATTCTCCTCATCTACTGTAATCTCAGTAAGTTTAGAACAGTATGCAAAAGCATCCGGAGATAATCTTTCCAGTTCTGCAGGAATCTCTATGTTTATCAGGTTCATACCTGAAAACGCCTTACCTCCTATAGTTGTCAGGCCACTGGGAAGAATCAGTTCCGTAATCTTCTTACAGTCTTTAAATGCAGATTCTGCGATTTTTGTTGTTCTTCGTGGCAGAGTATAACTTCCTTCTTTTCCACCCGGACAAAGCAGCAAGGTTGTTCCCACCTTATCATAAAGAACCCCATTTGATGCAGAAAAGTTATTATTATTTTCTTCCACAGAAATACTCTGAAGAAGCCCACATCCGCTAAAAGCACCTGCACCCAGCTTCGATACCCCGGAAGGAATGATAATCTCTGTAAACTTATTTCCGGCAAAAGCCTCTTCGCCGATGCTCGTTATACCTGATGGCAGCTGAATCTCTGTCAGTCCACATCCTGCAAAAGCACTGCTTTCAATCGCTGTAATTTCATTTCTCAGTGTTATATTGGAAAGGGATTCACAGTTCAGGAAAGTTCCCTCACTAATCTGGGTAACATCTTTCGGTACTATGAAAGAACGAAGGCTTTTACAATTTGCAAAAGCATAATTTTCAATTTCCCGGATGTTGTCCGGAAGTTTTATGGTTTCCAGAGACGTACATCCATAGAACATTCCTTCACTGATGATTCCCAGCTCAAGGCTGTCCGGTATCTCTATAGATTTAAGACCTGCACAGTTTTTGAAAGCATAATCTCCAATCTCATATACCGTATTGGGAAGAGTAATCTCCGTAACATTACCAAGGTCTGCAAATGCATAATTTCCAATCGTTGAAACATATTTTTCTACTACGATTTTGGTTATGTTCAGGCCTGTCCAGGGAGCCTTATTTGTTTCACTGTAATCAGCCATGTTATTGGCTCCGCTGATGGTAAGTGTTCCATCAATCAGATACCATTCTGCACTGTAACCGCAGGTTCCCCATTTTCCCATAGATTCAAAAGAAATTTTTTTCTCTGTGGCATACTCCTGAATATAACTTCCCTCATAACCACGAATTGTCAACGCACTGCACTTACGGAAGCTGGTATTTTTCAGAGATATCAATTTAGGATATGCTGTTACTTTCTGTAAAGAAGTACAGCCTTCAAAAGCGTTTTCTCCAATAGATTTCAGGCTCTTTGGAAGTTCCAGTTCTTTTAAAGAAGCACAGCCATAAAAAGCATACCCATTAATGGAAGTGATTCCCTCTTCCAGTTCAATTATTTCCAGCGAAGTACAGTTTTCAAAGGCGGAAGCCCCTATAGAAGTGATTCCTTTTCCCAGTCTGCAGTAGCGGATATTCTTGCCACTCCATGGAGCCGGATTGTCTATGTCATAATCAGCCATGGCACCGGTTCCGGTAATACATAATATGTCTGAATCACGAATTTCCCAGGTAAGAGAATCCCCGCAGGTGCCCTTTTCATTTACTTCCCCTTTGATTCTTCCACATTCCACGCAAAAATAAACTTTTTTTCCATTGGAAAGTTCTTTGTAACAATCTTCTGAGTAAGTATGATTGTCTGGATTTTTTGTATTTTTTGCAGTTCTGGTATCCGTCAGACCACATCCGCAGATACATTCTGCGGTTTCTGTTCCGTCACTGCTGCAGGTACCGTCATTATTGAAAACATACTCGCCAGGAACTATTTTGTCATGGGCAACCCATTTACTATTGATACTGCCAAATGCATTCGACGTACGAATACTCTCCGGCCAGTTGCCATTTACCGGATAATAAAACGTAACTCCCTCAACATCTTCAAAAGCATCTTCTGCAATAGCAGGCGGAACATTTCCCCTGAAAAAGACAGTCTTTAAGCTCTCGTTATAAATAAATGCCTTTTTTCCTATCTCTGTCGCAGTATCTGGAATCACAATTTTCTTCAGATTGGCACAAGCCTCAAAGGCTTTCTCACCTATTTTTTCGACATTGGATATATCAATGGTTTTAAGACGTTGACAATTATTAAAGGCTCCTTTACCAATCGTTTTTACCTGAGGAATTTCTAAATTCTCAAGAGAATTGCACGCATAAAATACATAACTACTAATAGATTTCACCTGTGGAATTTCTATCGTTTTCAGTTTTGAGCACTCGCTGAATGCATAATCCCCAATGAGCTGTACCTGCGGCATTTTTACTGTTTCCAGACTACTACAGGCATCAAAAGCACTTTCTCCAAGTACTTTTAGCTGAGGTGTTTCTATTTTTTTCAATCTATTATAACATTTATAAAAAGCATACCCCGATATCGTTTCTACCTTAGGCATTTCTATGCTTGCCAGTCTGTAACAATTATAGAATGAATGCCATCCTACACGTTTTACCCCTAACAGTTTTACAGATTCAAATGCTTTCTCGGTACAGTCATAAAAAGCATACTCTCCAATATTTTCAACGCCATCTTTAACAATCACCGTATCAATATCATAGTCGCACCATGGTCCATGAGTATTGATACGATAATCATTCATTGTTCCTTTTCCTTTAAAAATCAGTTTTCCAGAACTCTGGTAATAACCTACATTATTTCCACAGGCTTGGTACAAGTTTAAATCATCATCTTCATCTGCACCCTCAGCTTCCTCAACTTCTGTCTCACTGCTTCCATCCCCAATGCGGTCAGCATCCTACACAGATACCTCATCTGTTTCATCTGCCTCATCAAGCCCTGTTTCCACTTCATCTTCTGATGAAAAATCTTCTCCACATTCTCCATCTTCTGTTTCCAGCTCCGTATCTGTTTCTTCCTCTGCATAGCTCTCCACTTCTGCTTCAGAAGTAAAATCTTCTGCATACACCCCCACAGGCTGCCCCACCATGGTTACGGCCAGAAGAACCGCCATCCCGTTTTTCAGCTTCTTCCACTGAATCATAAAATACCTCCCTTATCGTTATCATTTTTCTCATCCCTGTACGGACATACTCTTTTTCTATGTAAATCCTGATAAAAATTTACATAGAATTCACACAATCTTCACATTCTACTTTATTATATTCTGTCATAAAAGGCAACCATCATTTCCCCAAAAAAATCTCAAAAAAATCGCTTACCCATCTTATGACGAATAAGCGATATTTTTATAATATGTGTATTATATTTATGCGAGAGCTTTCTCCAGTTTTTCCACCATTTCATCAATGTGTTCCTTGGTGATCACCAGAGGCGGTACCATACGAAGCACATCACTTCCTGCTGAAATTACCAGAAGTCCCTCTGCAAGGGCTTTCTTTACCACAGTTCCTACAGGAACATCTTTCACAACCAGTCCCTGAATGAAACCTTTTCCACGACGTGCAGAAAGTACCTCATACTTATCCACAAGTTCGTCCAGTTTCTGCTCCAGATATGGAGTCAGATCCTTTACATGATCCAGAATATGATCTTCTTCAAAGATGTCAAATACTTTGCTGACTGCTGCACATACGAATGGATTGCCACCATAGGTAGTACCATGGTCTCCCGGCTCCAGAGAAGTCTCAGCTACTTTTTCCCCAAGGACAAAAGCACCTACCGGCACACCACATCCAAGAGCCTTGGCACTGGACATAACATCTGGTTTCACACCATATCCCTGCCATGCAAAGTAGCTTCCGGTACGTCCCATACCGCACTGTACTTCATCAAAGATCAGGACGATATCTTTTTCATCACAGATTGCGCGAAGTCCTTCCAGAAATTCTTTCTGTGCAGGGTAAATACCACCTTCGCCCTGTACTACTTCTGTAATGATTCCGCAGGTCTTGTCTGTGATCTGGGCTTTGACACTTTCCAGATCATTAAAATCTGCAAATCTCACACCACCGATCAGTGGTTCAAAGGGTTCTCTGTAATGTTCGGTTCCTGTTACAGAAAGCGCCCCCATACTTCTTCCATGGAAAGAATGATTCATGGCAATGATCTCATATTTCTGTGCTTCTTTGCCATATTTCTTGTAAGCATATTTACGGGCAACTTTCAGTGCTCCCTCAATGGCTTCTGTACCACTGTTTGTAAAAAATGCTTTGCAGAGACCGCTGGCTTTTACCAGTTTGTCTCCTGCTTCGCTCATAGGTTCATTATAATATAAGTTGGAAATATGTGTCAGTTTGTCGATCTGGGCTTTCAGGGCCTCATCATATCCCGGATAATGATAGCCCAGTGCATTTACAGCAATACCAGCCGCAAAATCCAGATATTTTTTGCCTTCTGTGTCATAAAGATAACATCCTTCTCCCCGGTCAAACATCACCGGAAAACGGTTATATGTATGCAGAATACTCTGTTCTGCATGTTCCATCTGATCATGCATGCTCATAGTAGTATTTTTCGCCATCCTCTCTTAAAATTGCAGTACCGATACCTTTGTTTGTAAAGATCTCCAGAAGAAGACTGTGAGGGATACGTCCGTCCAGGATATGGACTCTGTTTACCCCCTCCTCAATAGCATCAATACAGTTCTGAAGTTTCGGGATCATTCCTCCGCCTACATATCCTTCACTGATCAGCTTCTCTGCTTCCTGTACATGGAGTTCGGAAATCAGAGTATCCGGATCATCTTTGTCTTTATATACACCTTCAATATCAGAAAGAAATACCAGTTTCTCAGCATGAACAGCTTCTGCAATGGCACAGGCTGCATCATCTGCATTGATATTGTAGGAATCAAAGTTTGTATCAAATCCAACAGGGAACACGATCGGAAGAAAATCTCTTTCCAGAAGGTCCTGAAGGATCTTAGGATTAACCTTTTCGATATCTCCTACAAATCCGATATCTTCTCCCTTGGATAATTTCTTATGGCACTGAAGAAGCCCGCCGTCTTTACCGCTGATACCAACAGCCTGCACACCAAGAGATTCTACCAGTGTTACCAGTTCTTTGTTCACTTTGGCAAGAACCATTTCTGCGATCTCCATGGTATCTTTGTCTGTTACACGAAGTCCGTTTACAAATCTTGGTTCCATGCCTACTTTGTTAACCCAGCGGCTGATTTCCTTGCCACCGCCATGAACGATGATCGGTTTGAATCCAATCAGTTTCAGAAGTACGACGTCTTTGATGACATTTGCCTTCAGTTCTTCATCCAGCATGGCACTTCCGCCATATTTTACCACTACGATCTTACGGTTAAAACGCTGGATATAAGGGAGTGCTTCAATAAGAGTCTCTGCTTTGTCCAGATATTTCTGATTTACCATTTTTCTGTCTCCTCGGTATTTTATTCAGTTACCCTGACACCTGCCGTTTCACAGCAGGATGCTGTCAGGATCTGTAATCTGCATTTATTTTAATATAATCATAAGTAAGATCACAACCCCATGCAGTTGCTGCACAGTCGCCCATCTTGATGTCTGCAATGGCTGTCACTGCATCCTCAGAAAGAATCTTTGTAGCTTCTTCCTCACTGTAATCTACTGCTACACCGTTTTCGATGATCTGAATCTTTCCAGCTTTGCTTTCAAAATAAAGATCTACTTTTTCCGGATCAAACTGTGCCCCTGAATATCCCATGGCACAGAGGATTCTGCCCCAGTTGGCATCATGACCATAGATGGCTGCCTTGGTAAGGGAAGAAGTAACTACGGATTTACTTAAAGTTACTGCCTGTTCTTTGCTTTCTGCACCGATGATCTTTACTTCAAACAATGCTGTGGCACCTTCTCCGTCTCCGGCGATCTTCTTTGCAAGGGTGGTGTTGATGTAATTCAGTGCCTCACAGAATTTCTGATAGTCTTCGTTCTTTTCTGTAATTTCCGGATTACCTGCCATGCCATTTGCCAGAAGAAGGACGGTATCATTGGTAGAAGTATCTCCGTCTACAGATACCATATTGTAAGTGTCTTTTACATCCTGGCTCAGTGCTTCCTGAAGAAGTTTCTTGGAAATACACGCATCTGTTGTGACAAAACCAAGCATGGTACACATATTCGGATGGATCATACCGGAACCTTTACACATACCACCAATGGTAACGGTCTTTCCACCGATTTCAATCTCCACTGCCACTTCTTTTTCTTTTGTGTCTGTGGTCATAATAGCTTTTGCTGCTTCGTTACCGGCTTCCAGAGTTCCCTGAAGCTTCGGAGCCATAGCCCTGACACCTGCTGCCAGTTTCTCAATTGGAAGCTGCATTCCGATTACACCGGTAGAAGCTACCAGCACACTGTCTGCATCTACATTCATAGTCTCTGCTGCTGCTTTGGCTGTCTCTCTGCAGTAACTGAAACCTTCTTCTCCTGTACATGCATTGGCGATTCCACTGTTACAGATGATCACCTGTGCAGATGGATGATTGTATACAATATCCTGGTCCCATTTTACAGGAGCTGCTTTTACGATATTTGTAGTAAAAGTACCTGCTGCCACACATGGATTCTCACTGTAGACCATAGCCATATCTGTTCTTCCCTGATATTTGATACCAGCTGCTGTAGATGCAGCCTGGAATCCTTTTGCTGCTGTAACACCGCCTGTAATGATCTTCATAATCGTAATTCTCCTCTCTCCTGTTCCTATGGAAGCATCGGAATCTGGTGAAGACCTTCTGCCTCATCAAAGCCAAACATAAGGTTCATATTCTGAACAGCCTGTCCTGCTGCACCTTTTACAAGGTTGTCAATAGCACCCATCATGATCACACGTTTTGTTCTCGGGTCAATCTTGAAGTTCACGTCCACATAATTGCTGCCTTCCACACATTTGGTCTGAGGGCAGACATCCTTATCCAGAACCCGGATAAAGGTTTCATCCGCATAATATTTATCATAAGCTGCTCTTACTTCCTCATAAGAAACTTCTTTCTTAAGGGAAGCATATGCAGTTACCAGAATACCTCTGTTCATTGGAACCAGATGTGGGGTGAAATTGATCAGAACTTCCTGTCCACATGCATAGCCCAGCTGATCCTCGATCTCCGGTGTATGACGGTGAGAAGCGACTCCGTATGCTTTGATGTTTTCGTTTACTTCGCAGTAAAGATTAGGAACTTTGGCTCCTCTTCCTGCTCCTGATGTTCCGGATTTTGCATCAATGATAATCGTATTCGGATCGATCAGATCTTCTTTCAGAAGTGGATAAATAGATAATGTGGAACAGGTAGGATAGCATCCCGGGTTGGCGATCAGTCTCGCTTTCTTAATATCCTCTCTGTTAACCTCGCAGAGTCCGTAAACAGCTTCCTCAATAAACTGTGGTGATTTGTGTTCGATACCGTACCATTTTTCGTATTTTTTTACATCTTTGATACGGAAATCAGCGCTGAGGTCGATCACTTTGGCTTTGGAAAGGATCTCTTCATTTACAAGAGATGCACACAGACCCTGTGGAGTTGCTGTAAAGATCACATCTACCTCGTCTGCCAGTGCTGCCATATTGTCATCCATGCATTTTGCATCTACCAGTTTAAAAAAATTCTGGTAAACATCTGCATATTTCTGGTCTATATAACTTCTGGAGCCATACCATGCTACTTCTACATCTTTATGTCCAAGGAGCAGTCTTGCCAGTTCGTTTCCGGCATATCCTGTTGCTCCGATGATTCCTGCTTTTATCATTTATACTTCCTCCTTATCTCCCAGTCTTATAAAAATGAACTGCACTAATTATACATTGCTGTTCATTTTATTCACAGCAATTGGTCAAAATGCATTCCATATCACCTTCGGTGATGGCATTTTGCCTTGCATGTCTCGGGATTTGCCAACATATGGCAAACACCTCGCGGGATATTATTGAACTGCATTGATTATACATCTATTTTGCATAATATGCAATACATAATTTTGACGGATTTTGCACCTGTTTTTCTTGGATTCGTGAATAGTCGTGTATTATTTCCTATTTTATGGTGCATTTTTATACAAAATATTTTTTAATTTTTTTGTATATTGCTATTGCATATTTATAAAAATTGTTGTATATTAACCATTGTCAACAAGATTTGACATCACTTATCATAAGACAACAATTATACATTATAATATGAATTGCTTCATCACGCTACAATTCTAAATTCTTATTTTAACAAAAATATACGTATCTGCCAAGTACAGAACGATAATTTTCAGGAGGAACTTAATTATGAAGGAAAAAGTTGTATTAGCATACTCAGGTGGTCTTGATACCACAGCACTTATCCCATGGCTGAAAGAAACTTTTGATTACGAAGTTATCTGCTGCTGTGTAAACTGCGGACAGGGAAACGAACTGGATGGTCTGGATGAAAGAGCCAAACTTTCCGGTGCATCCAAATTATACATTGAAGACATCGTAGATGATTTCTGTGACAACTATGTAATGCCTTGTGTACAGGCTGGTGCTGTTTACGAACACAAATATCTTCTCGGAACATCTATGGCACGTCCGGCTATCGCAAAGAAACTGGTTGAGATCGCCCGTAAAGAAAACGCTGTTGCTATCTGTCATGGTGCTACAGGTAAAGGTAATGACCAGATCCGTTTTGAACTTGGAATCAAAGCACTTGCACCGGACATTAAGATCATCGCTCCATGGCGTATGACAGATGTATGGACCATGCAGTCTCGTGAGGATGAGATTGAATTCTGTCAGGCTCATGGAATCAACCTTCCATTTGACGCAAGCCACAGCTACAGTCGTGACCGTAACTTATGGCACATCAGCCATGAAGGTCTGGAACTGGAAGATCCTTCCCAGGCTCCAAACTATGACGACATGCTTGTTTTAAGTGTTACTCCTGAAAAAGCTCCTGATAAAGAAACTGAGATCACCATGACATTTGAAGAAGGTGTTCCGAAGACTCTTAACGGAAAAGAAATGAAAGTTTCCGAGATCATCACCGAACTGAACCGTCTGGGCGGCGAAAACGGTATTGGAATCATCGATATCGTAGAGAATCGTGTTGTTGGTATGAAATCTCGTGGTGTATATGAGACTCCCGGCGGAACAATCCTTATGGCTGCTCACGAACAGCTGGAAGAACTGATCCTTGACAGAGACACCATGGAAGCCAAAAAGAAACTTGGCAGTCAGTTTGCTCAGGTTGTATACGAAGGAAAATGGTTCACACCGCTTCGCGAAGCAATCCAGGCATTTGTTGAATCTACTCAGAAATACGTAACAGGTGAAGTAAAATTCAAACTTTACAAAGGCAACATCATCAAAGCCGGAACTACTTCTCCATACAGCCTTTACAATGAATCTCTTGCATCTTTCACAACCGGTGATATGTATGATCATCATGATGCAGACGGATTTATCACACTTTTCGGTCTTCCGCTGAAAGTTCGTGCAATGAAATTACTGGAAGTACAGAAAAACCAGAACAACAAATAATTGATTTTTACCGGTCAGGTTCTTGCAGATCTGACCGGTTTTTTTGTAAAAAAGAACTGTTTTTACTTTTATAATTGACAGAAAACCTTTCCTGATTTATAATATTTTTTATACAAAAGGTTACTATTCGCGACCTTCGCAGTGACTACAAAAGTACAAGAAACTTATATAGGTCCATAATTGGTTGGACGTTTCTACCAACTACCGTAATAGTTGCCCTATAAGTTCCTTCCGGAACTCTTCAGGCAAATATTCGGTATTTTTTTGCCCTGAGGATTCCTACAGTAAAGGAGGCAGAATCTATGAAGCAACCACCAACCACATTTGCGCTGAAAGGCACCATCTGTTTCAGTACTGACCAGAATCATCTTTCTCTTTACGAAAATTCCTATATCATCTGCAAAAGGGGCAGATGTGCAGGTGTTTTTCCGGAAATTCCCGGGAGATTCTCCGGAATTCCAGTACGGGATACCGGAAATTCTCTGATCATACCCGGACTTGTAGATCTTCATCTTCACGCACCTCAGTATGCATTCCGGGGTATGCATATGGATCTGGAGCTGCTGGACTGGCTGAACACCGTTACTTTTCCGGAGGAAGCACGTTATCAGGATCCTTCCTATGCCAAAAAAGCCTACAGCATTTTTGCAGAAGATATGCGTAAGAGCGCCACCACCAGAGCTTCTGTTTTTGGTACTCTCCACAGAGAGTCCACAGAACTTCTAATGGATCTTATGGAGCAGACCGGACTCATCACTTATATAGGGAAGGTCAACATGGACCGGAACAGTCCTGATGAGCTCCGGGAAAAAGACGCCGGAACTTCCTCTGAGGATACCGTTCAATGGCTCAGGGATATTGCAGGAAAATACAAAAACACAAAGCCAATCCTCACACCACGTTTTATTCCTTCCTGCACAGATGAACTCATGAAACTTCTGGCTGATATCCAACGAACTTACTGTCTTCCTGTACAGTCTCACCTTTCCGAAAATCAGGGAGAGATCGCCTGGGTAAAAGAGCTTTGCCCGGATTCCGCTTTTTACGGAGATGCCTATGACCATTTTGGTCTCTTTGGCGGAGAAACCTGTCCTACCATCATGGCTCACTGTGTATACAGCTCCAATGAAGAAATCGCACTTCTCCACAAGCGAGGCGTATTTGTTGCTCATTGTCCACAGTCCAACACCAATCTTTCCTCGGGCATTGCACCTGTCCGGAAATATCTGGATAAAGGACTCCACATGGGACTGGGCACAGATATTGCCGGCGGTCATTCACTTTCCATGCTTCGGGCTGTTGCTGATGCCATTCAGGTATCCAAGCTCCGCTGGAGGCTGGTAGATGAATCCCTGAAACCACTTTCCCTGGAAGAAGCATTTTATCTTGCTACCATGGGCGGTGGAGCATTTTGGGGAAAAACAGGCAGTTTCCTGGAAGACTATGAGTTTGATGCTGTGATCTTAAGTGATGAGCAGATTCCCTGCCCTCACTCTCTCACTCCTTTAGAGCGACTGGAAAGACTGATCTATCTTGGAGATGATCGCTGCGTCACCGGAAAATATGTTTCCGGAAATAAAATTTTCTAGTGTTTTCCTTACACTTAAGAAGGGGGTCTATTTATGAATCTTGACAAACTGTTTCACCTGAAAGAAAACAAAACCGACGTCAAAACAGAAGTTATGGCAGGTATCACCACCTTTATGACCATGGCTTACATTCTGGCTGTCAACCCGAACATCCTGTCTGCATCCGGCATGGACAGAGGATCCGTATTCACAGCCACTGCATTATCTGCATTTATTGCATCCTGTCTGATGGCGCTGCTTTCCAATTATCCATTTGTTCTGGCACCTGGTATGGGACTGAACGCATACTTTACCTACACTGTTGTACTTGGTATGGGTTACACCTGGCAACAGGCACTGTCAGCGGTATGTGTGGAAGGTATTATCTTTATCCTTCTGTCACTGACCAATGTACGTGAAGCGATCTTCAATTCCATTCCAATGAACCTGAAGCATGCAGTGTCTGTAGGTATCGGACTTTTTATTGCCTTTATCGGGCTCCAGAATGCAAAAATCGTAGTAAACAATGATTCCACTCTGGTAAGTATTTTTTCCTTTAAGTCCTCTGTGGCTGACGGAACTTTCCATTCCCAGGGAATCACTGTCCTCCTGGCACTGATCGGAATCCTCATCACCGCTGTTCTTCTTGCCAAAAATGTAAAAGGCGGCATCCTCTGGGGCATCCTGATCACCTGGGGACTTGGCATCATCTGTCAGCTGACACATCTTTATGTGCCGGATGCAGAACTTGGCTTCTACAGCCTCCTGCCTGATTTTTCCAACGGTATTTCTGTACCAAGTATGGCACCGACCTTTATGAAAATGGACTTTTCCATTGTATTTTCTCTTGATTTTGTAGTTATCATGTTTGCATTCCTCTTTGTAGATATGTTTGACACTCTGGGAACCCTCATCGGTGTGGCTTCCAAAGCCGACATGCTGGATAAAGACGGCAAACTTCCAAAGATCAAAGGAGCTCTTCTTTCTGATGCAGTAGGTACTACTATCGGTGCTGCTTTCGGTACCTCTACTGTTACAACTTTCGTAGAAAGTGCTTCCGGTGTTGCCGAGGGCGGACGTACAGGACTTACTTCCCTGGTAGCAGGTGTGCTTTTTGGGCTTTCTCTCCTGCTTTCTCCGATCTTCCTGGCAATCCCTTCTTTTGCCACTGCACCGGCACTGATCATTGTAGGTTACCTGATGCTTACTTCTGTAACCAAAATTGATTTCAGTGATATGACAGAAGCAATCCCATGCTTCATCGCTATTATCGCCATGCCATTCCTGTACAGTATTTCCGAAGGCATCTCCATGGGAGTTATTTCCTATGTAGTGATCAACCTTCTCACAGGTAAAGCAAAAGAAAAGAAGATCAGTCTTCTCATGTACATTCTGGCAATCCTCTTTGTACTGAAATATATTTTCCTGTAAATCTGATCTGGAATAAATATTCATTGCGGCTCTGCTTCGGCGGAGTCGCACTTTTTTATTTTATCTCTTTATCAACGCATAGTTATGCATTATAATGGTATCAGGGTGTTCCCACCCACTTTTTATACCAAGGAGTTCATTATGAAAAAAGAAACGTCAACTCTAAAAAACTCTCTGTTGCTTCTGCTCACTGCCACCATCTGGGGTGTGGCTTTTGTGGCACAGAGTGTCAGTATGGATTACATCGGAGGTTTTACCTTTAATGCAATCCGAAACATCATCGGAGCCATCACTCTGGTTCCTGTCATACTTATTTTCAGCAAACAGGATCCTGCCGCAGACCAAAATCCTGCTGACAGGCAAAAAGCCCGCAAAACACTGATCACTGGCGGTATCTGCTGCGGTATCCTTCTCTGTCTGTCAAGTAACTTCCAGCAATTCGGGATCAAATACACCACCGTTGGAAAAGCCGGTTTCATCACAGCGTGTTACATAATCATCGTCCCAATCATCGGGATTTTCCTGAAAAAGAAATGCAGCCCTTTTATCTGGATCGCAGTGCTTCTTTCGCTTGGTGGCCTTTACCTTCTGTGCATCATCCCCGGAGAAGGATTTTCCATCGGAAAAGGTGATACACTGGTACTGATCTGTGCAGTACTTTTTTCCTTCCACATCCTAACAGTAGATCATTTTTCCCCTCTGGTAGATGGAGTCAAAATGTCCTGCATACAGTTTCTGGTCTGTGGTATCCTTTCCGGTATTCCGGCACTTATTTTTGAAAATCCCAATATTACCAATATTCTTCAGGCATGGATGCCCATCCTGTATGCGGGTATTCTTTCCTGCGGTGTAGCCTATACTCTGCAGATCGTAGGTCAGAAAGGTATGAATCCAACAGTTGCTTCTCTGATCATGAGTCTGGAATCCTGTATTTCTGTTATTGCAGGCTGGCTGATCCTTGGACAGAATTTAAGCAGCAGGGAAATCTTCGGATGTGTTCTCATGTTTGGTGCCATTATGCTGGCACAGCTGCCTCAGAAAAGCGCATCAGCTGTCTGATATTAACTGTTTATAACTGTTCAGTACCCTCACAGTTACGAATTCATTACATAAAAAGGACCATCCTCCCGGATATAGTTTCCGGTACAGATGGTCTTTTGTTATGTTGAGGGATGGCCCCGGCATCATAATATTTCAGTTAATGTTCACGACCTTCACAGCAACTTGCGAACAGTAACATATTTCACTATAATTATTCTGAAAAATCAACTCTACCTTTCAGATGTTCTTTGATTTTCTCGAAACTCTCGTCACTGATATCATGTTCCAGTTTGCAGGCATCTGCCTTTGCTACTTCTTCTGAAACGCCCAGTCCCTCCAGCATCTTGGTAAGAACCTGATGTCTCTCATAAATTCTCATAGCAATTTCTTCGCCTTTTTCCAGTAAAGTCACAGTTCCATAACGGTCCATAGCTATGTAACCGTCTTCTCTCAGTAGTTTCATGGCATGGCTGACACTTGGCTTGGAAACGCCAAGCATTGAAGCGATGTCTACAGATCTTACCCCGCCGCCTTGTTTGGACAGAACCAGAATCGCTTCCAGATAGTCCTCCGCTGATTCTCTAATTTGCATAAAAAATACCTCCCATCTGTCATATGTTAACACAATATAACATTTTTTTCAACTGTCTGGCATTACCTGAAACGACAGTTTTTCTCAGTTAGGAGATATTATTTTTTTCAGCCAGAAAAACCTCTCTATATAAATACTTTTATTTGTCATCTCCTGTAAGGCGAAGTGTATTGCGTATCTCTTCCACATCCATATCCAGGATCACCGCAAGTTCTGCCACACTGAATTCACATTTGCCATCTTCATCATCAGACAGGTCTCTGACTGCATTTTCCAGCTTCTCTACTTTTGCAACCAGGCTGTCATCTGCAAATTTCTGCTGGCTCTGTTCATCCAGTACCGCCTGGATCCCTTTGCGCAGTTCTCCCAGAATCCATGCTTCATCCCTGAGTTCTTCTCCGGCACCTCCCAGAGCCTGCATAAGGCTCACATTCGCCTCCTGAATCAGATCCCCGAGAAAAATATCCTCTGAATTCATTTCTACCGCCATATCCGCAGCTACGCGAAGATAACAGGCTGCCAGTGTCTGCACTGCATCCGGATCTCCTTCTGAAAGTCTCTGGAACATTGCATCTTTGGCTTCTTTATCTCCTCCTTCCGGAAGTGCTTCTGTATATTCCTTCAGATAAGCTTCTTCTTCCGGTGTCAACGGAACTTTCTTCTTTTCTTTGACTTCTGCCGGTTCCCCTGCTGCAACGCCCTCTATGGAAATGCCTCTGGTGCTGAGATATCTCAGTACACCCATCAACTGATCTCTGTTCAGATCACTGCCACCAAAAGTCTCCCTGATCTGGGCTGCTGTCAGGGAATCTCCCTGGTCTTTCGCTACTTTCTGTATTTCTTTTAGTTTATTCTGAAATTCCTGTACGTCCATTCTGATTCCTCTCTTTCTTCCCTATAAAATAACGTAAAAACAGCTCCTTGTAAACAGGTATTTACAAAGAGCTGAAAATAGTGCGGATAACAGGAGTTGAACCTGCACGTCATAGACACCAGAACCTAAATCTGGCGCGTCTGCCAATTCCGCCATATCCGCATCCAACGTCTTCCATTGTACTAGAACCTTTTCTAAAAATCAAGAGTCTGTATAAATTTTATGTATTATTATCTAACTTATAGAGTCAATTTTTAAGCAAAACAAAAGCACCATCAATATGATGGTGCTTCCAATGAGGCATCGGGGATTCGAACCCCGGACAACTTGATTAAAAGTCAAGTGCTCT
>URXG01000003.1 GCA_900551715.1 uncultured Blautia sp.
ATTCATCTCACTACCTGAAGAGGTAGGAGAATTCTTGTTATATATTATGTTAAATCAACCTCTGATTCCGCTGCGATTTCAGTTAGCTTTCTGGCGCAAACCGCCCGGCACATTAATTTGTACCGGGTAATTATTTCTGTATGTTCCATTTTGTTCTAACCCATGCTATACTTATACCGTTGCTACCCCTACTCTGGCAACAGAGGGGAGGTGAGTCTGTGTCAGATCTATTTTTTTCATTCTTTATCTCTGTCGCGGCTGGTGTAACTTGCCATTACATCATCAAATGGTTAGATGGAGATGACTAACAGCAACTAGCCTAGGTTAATGCACCGTAAAAGCATAAAAAGAAAGCCCCCAGAGGTCGCATCTCTGAGGGCTTTTGTCTGTGTCAGACATTTTTCATTCTTTTGCCTACGGCAATTATAGCATATGCATTTCTGTAAATCAATATGTCTGATCCTGATATTTTTATCGGATCTTCTGATATGTGATTTTTTTACTGCCAACAATATATTTTTTGTAATACTTCTGGTAAGTCGCTTTGGAACATTTTCTGTTATTCTTTGTATAAGTCAACACCTGATGACCATTTTTTATGGTATAATTGTCATAGTGAATTGTTACTACTTTTTTCAGTTTTCCACCACTTAATCTATAAACATCATAAGAACTGCTTCCTGCAAGTCTGTAAAAATAACACAGATACTTCCCTTTATAGGAAAAAGCAGAACCGGCTGCTGTTTCTGCCATAGCCACTGGTTTTAGTTTTCCTTTATAATAGGTCATAAGCACAACACGATGTCCATAAGGGATAAAATTACAGCTGGTCGTGGATAAAAACAGCTCTTTTGTTCCATCTTTGTTAATATCTACTGTTTTGTAGTATTTGAATTGTTTCCGGTTCACTTTATATGTGGAACTTCCCTCATACATTCTTTTTACATAATAGTTCTGGTTCTTTTTGTTTAAAACTGATTTGTACCAGTTTGATTTTGATGCTGCATTTGCAGTCACTGGGAAAACTGTCAGTAACATACACAGACTGAGTAAGATACATAAAACTGATTTTCTTTTCTGTTTCATCTGTTTCTCCTTCCTTGGGGGTGATGGGTTTTCATTTATTATAGCACCCCAGGGTCTCGCATGGAAGAAATTTCAGAGGTCAAATCCGAATGCAGAAAATTCGTATGATGTGTGTGACGCCTGATAGCGGATATCAAAAACGAATTTCACGAATCGTGTTGGCTTCCTGCGGCGTTCCGCCGCTACCCAGGATAAAGTACGGTGCAAACTGGGACAAAAAAACTCCGGCAGGGATTTCCACAAATATCTTCTGGTACTATCTCCTTGAATAACTTCGTCAAGATTCTTGTCTGTACAGGTTTTTGCGTTGATACAGAAAACGGATTGTCTGCGCCGTAAGGCGAGTTTGACGTTTTCTGTATCGCTTTTAGCAAAGTTCTGTATTGCATAGAATCTTAGAAGTTATGAACCGGAGATATACCCAGAAGATATTTGTTGGAAATCCATAACCAGAGTTTAACTTTCATTCCCGGATCTGCACCGGAAATTCTTTATTATATTTTAAATTCCAAGTTTTTCTTTCATGTAATCCACCGGTGTATCTTTTCCTGTATAAAGCTTAATAGCGATCAGTGCCTGGAAAAGCATCATGCTCATACCATTATACACTTTTTCACATCCAGCTTCTCTTGCCTGCTTCATCATAACAGTTTCACGAGGTGCATATACAGTATCTGTTACGATAAGATCTTTCTTGAAATATGAAGTATCCGGAATATTTGACATATCTTCCAGTGGATGCATTCCCACACCTGTTGCATCACAGAACAGATCTGCTGCATGCATTTTTTCTTTCAGAAGATCCAGGTCTCCAAGGTCATTCATAGTAGCCTTGCAGTTTGTATTCTTGTTGATCAGTTCTACGATTTCTTCTCCGCGGCTGTAGAATTTATCTTTGATGTTAAAAATCTCCAACTCAGCGATTCCATCAAGAGCACCACGTACAGCGATTGCTGTAGCAGCTCCGCCTGTACCGATCAGAACCATCTTCATTCCCTTGAAGTCGATTCCTTCTTCAGTAAGTCCCTGCCAGTATCCCATTCCATCTGTATTATAACCTTTCAGTCTGCCGGTAACCTGACCATTCTCATCACGCATGTTTACAACAGTGTTGATGGCACCACATAATCTTGCAGCTTCATCCACTTCGTCAAGATACTGATGAACAACAGTTTTGTTCGGCATGGAAATATTAGATCCAAGCATTTTAAGAGCACGAATACTCTGTACAGCATCTTTCAGAGAATCATTATCTACTTCAAAAGCAAGCTGGATAACATCGTCTCCGTTTTTGTCGTATGCAAGGTTATGAGTGGTAGGTGACTGTGTATGACGGATCGGGTAAGCCATTAATCCAACTAATTCTGTATGTCCTGTAACATTTGGCATGATTTTTTCCTCTTTTCTCTTTGATATTATGTATTGATACCAGGGTTCAAGGGTTCAAAGTCAGATCCCGGCTCATGCAGACATGCCCGGTCTCTGTACTTTCCCCCTTGGTATCATCACTCCAGTGGTTCCAGTGTCAGGTAACCCTGAGATTCCAGTACATTCAGGATTGCACGTCCTTCCATGGTTCCTTCCATGATGCGGCGGGCACGAACGGAATCTCCGATGTTATAAACATAAGTGTCTGTTTCTCCAAAAGCTTTCTCAAGATCTGCAAGGATTGGATTGTTTGCACACATTCCCAGACAGTTAAATCCAAGATCAAACTCAAGATCAGTGATCTCTCCATCCGGAAGCTTCACTGTAAAGGCATTTTCCTTTACTTCCTGAAGTGCTGTGTTTACATATTCCTTAACCCCGTATTTGTCATGAGTTTCACGCATGGAACATTTGGTGATCGGGTCTGCAAGCATACCAATCTGCGGAAGCATATCCACGATCGTACACTGTGCTCCTCTTGGTGCAAAATATTCGATCACATCAAGACCAACAGATCCTCCGCCAACAACAACGACTTTTTTACCCTGACATGCTTCATCCGGGTATTTTCCTGCATTCAGGTTGTTGATCATTCCAAAGATTGTTGCTACATTTCCTACTTCGATGTTTTCCTTCAGGCCTTTGATCGGAGGTACCAGCGGAACAGAACCTGTTGCGTTTACAACAATATCCGGTTTGAACTGCCTGATTGTATCTACAGTAGCTTCTGTATTCAGGAAAATGTACAGATTGTTCAGCCTTGCAGCACGAGCTTCCAGATATTTCGGGAAGTCTTTCATACGTGTCTTACTTGGCAGATCAGAGATAAATGTGGAAAGTCCGCCAAGATGATCTTTCTTTTCCAGAACAAATACATTACATCCTACTTCAGCTGCTGTACAGGCTGCTTCCAGACCAGCTGTACCACCACCTACAACAACAACATTGCAATTTTTGTTGATTTTAAGATTTTTGTAGATATCTCCTTCCGGAACTGCCGGGTTGACTGTACAACGGATCGGACGATTTACACCGATACGGTTGCCTGCACATCCAACATTACAGGAAATACATTTACGCAGATAATCTTCTTCCCCGTTCTGGACTTTTTTTACCCAGTCAGGTTCTGCGATCAGTCCACGTCCCATACCTACGATATCCACATCTCCACTTTCCAGAACTTTCTCAACCACCTTGGGATCACGATAGTTTCCTGCGTTGATCACCGGTTTGCCAAATTTATCCTTTACGGCTCTTGCCATGTAAGAACGCCATCCATCTGGCAGGAAATTGGAATCGATCTGATACTGAAGAGAAGGATTCAGTCCACAGGAAACATCATACATATCTACAAACTCATCCAGATATTCCAGATATTCCAGTGTGTCTTCCAGAGTATTTCCACCAGGTACTCTCTCTTCTGCGGAAATACGCACAATGATCGGGAACCATGGTCCTACATTTTTACGTACTTCTTCCAGTACCATACGTGGGAAACGAAGACGGTTTTCTACAGAGCCACCGAATTCGTCTGTTCTTTTATTATAATAAGGTGAGATAAACTGACTCATAAGATAAGAATGTCCACAGTGGATCTCAATGGCATCAAATCCAATCGCCTGTACACGTTTTGCAGCTTCACCATATTTTTTGACTGTGGTAAGAATCTCTTCTTTTGTCATAGGACGTGGTACTTCCCCACCTGCCTTGGTAGGAATATCGGAAGAAGAAACAGTCTCCATTCCGGTTCTGGCTGAAGAAGCAGATGCACCTGCATGGTTGATCTGGATTGCAACAGTAGCACCGTTCTTGTGAAGATTTTCTACCAGCTGATAATAACGTGGCATAAAGCTGTCATGGTCGATACGGATCTGACTTGTTCCATTGGAACCTACCGGATATTCAATATTGGCATTCTCCAGAATAATAAGACCTACACCGCCTTTGGCACGCAGTGAATAGTAATTCATATGACGGTTGCTCATCTCACCACTGGTTTCACCATAGTTGGTTCCCATTGGAGTCATGGCGATACGGTTCTTAATTGTAGTTCTTTTTACTGTGATAGGTTCAAAAATTTTAGGGTATTGACTCTTCATGAAAATTCTCCTTACGTAATCTGTTATTCATAATTACTTGAGAGGCATTTCTCTGTTTGTGACTTTTTTATCATAACCCTTTGTATCAAAAATTAACAATATCTTTCAGGTAAAGTTTTAATGCATTTTCGGTATCATTTTCAGGCTCTGCCTGTTCCTTCATATATTGAATAAATCTTTCCACAGCAGGAAGGCGGTATCTGTCTTTCATCCAGAACATAAAAATCTGTCTGTAAACCTGCAGATTTTCCAGTTTGTGAATATTAATCCCCTCTGCTCTGGCAAGTATATCTGTCCTGGGCATAAGCGCAATCCCAAAATTTTCTCTTACAAGTGCAACAATAGAATATTCATCAGGACATTCTACGATCGTATTCGGCTCTACCTGATATTTCTTATATAAATGTTTTGCATAAGTTCCCATCCAGGACTCACGGTCATAACCGATCACCGGATAATTTCCCATTTCGGTAATCGACACGATCTTATCTTTACCCAGAGGATGTCCTTCCGGTGTGATGATCACCAGTTCCTGATTTATTAATGGAAAAAACTCCATGTCATCTTTCTGAAAAAATCCGCCAAATCCCACATCAAGCTCACCGGATCTTACTTTCTTTTCAATGGCTGGGGTATGATTCTGCCAGAAATTAAACACGACATTTTTGTTTTTTTCCATATCCAGAAACTTTCGGACTTTATGAGGAATATAATGCCCTGCCAGTGGAAAAATATAACCGATATCGATTTTTCCACCATCCGAAGAAAGCTCCTGCATTTTATCCACTGCCACACTGCAGTCAGCCACGATCCTGTCTGCATGTTCCAGAAAAAGTTTGCCTGCTTTTGTAAGCTCCACCCCTCTGCCTTTTTTTTCAAAAAGAGTGACTCCCAGCTCATTCTCCAGAGCTGCCATGGATCTGCTCAGGGATGGCTGGGATATATACAGTTCTTCTGCTGCCTGATGATAATTTTCCAGTCTTGCTACTTTCTGAAAGTACAGAATCTGATTTAGTGTCATAGTAAAAACCCCTTTTATCAAACCAATAGTTTTCTTACATATTTTATATATTGTAACATATCAATACATTCAATGCATTGTTTTTTTACTCTAAAAGCATTAGACGCTATCTGTATCTCCTGTTACAATACAATCAAATGTTATTTTTTTAACAGAACACTGAAACCGGCCTTTCTGTGTTTGTGACAAAACCCCAAAAGCCTCAGTCACTGACAATCCCAACAGTAACTCAAAAACGTTTCAGAAAAAAAGGAGAAAATAATGAACAAAAAGTATCTGCCAAGTGCACTGATCCTGTACTTGAACTATTTTATCCATGGAGTAGGATGTTCTATCCTTGGCCAGGCAGTCATCAAAGAAGCACTCGCTGCTTCCTGGGGTGTAGAAGCCATGGCAATCACAGCAATTTCTGCAGCCCTTGGTCTTGGACGACTGATCGCCCTGCCTTTTGCGGGACCTCTTTCTGACAAATTAGGACGTCGTATTTCCACAGCGATCGGAAGTGCATCTTATGCCATTTATCTCATCGGTCTTGCACTTGCTTTTAATGCCGGAACAAACGGTGGTTACATGATTGCCTATGTATGCGCCATCTTAGGTGGTATCGCAAACTCTTTCCTGGATACTGGTATTTATCCTGCTGTTACAGAAATCATTTACAAAGCTCCAGGCATTGCAACTATGGGAATCAAGTTCTTTATCGCTATTGCACAGATGCTTCTTCCATTTGTACTTGGCATGACTGTAACAACAACAGCTTCCGGACTTACTTCCTATAACCCATTATTCTTTGGATGTGGTATAATCTATATTGTACTTTTTGTACTGGTATTTCTGTTCCCGCTTCCTGATGCAGATCAGAAAGCAGCCGGCGAAAAAGAAGGACTGATCGCCAGCCTAAAACATACTCATTTTTCTTTTGAATCCATCGCTATGATCCTGATCGGATTCACCTGTACAGGTACTTTCCAGCTGTGGCTGAACTGTGCACAGAACTTTGCAAAAGAAAATGCCGGATGGGCGGATCCATCCATCATGCAGACTTATTATTCTGCCGGAACACTGATCGCACTTGTTGTAACTGCTCTTCTCACAAGAAAGATCAAAGATGTACGTTTTATCGTAATTTATCCGGTTATCTGTCTGGTAACTCTGGTAGCCGTACTTATGGGACAGAATCAGACCATGATGATCGCCGGTGCTTTCATCATCGGATGGGCCGGTGCAGGCGGACTTCTCCAGATTGCTACATCTGTATGCAATATGCTCTTCCCCAAGATCAAAGGAACTGTTACTGCCCTGGTCATGATCGCATCATCCTTATGTAACTACACCATCCTTACTGCTGCTTCCAAAATGCAGCCATCTCAGGTTATGATCATGAACATCGTGCTGACCGCAGTTGGTGTTGTACTTGGACTTTTCGTAAATGTCCGTTACAAAAAAATGGTAGAGCTCGCTGCTGCTGAGAACTAAGAATCAAGGAAAGGAAAATAAAATGAATACAATCAAAGTCAGAGACATTGAAATCGGTGCAGGCGCACCTAAGATCATCGTTCCTATTGTTGGTGTCACAAAGAAAGACATTATTGAAGAAGCCAGAACTTTCGATTCCATTCCTGTTGATATGGTAGAATGGCGTGTTGACTGGTTCGAAGGAGTATTTGATTTTGCCCAAGTAAAAGATACCTTGAAAGATCTTCGTGAAGCACTTGGCAACACTCCTATTCTTATGACTTTCCGTACTTCCAAAGAAGGCGGCGAGAAAGCCATTGAGCCGGAAGCATACGCTGAACTGAACCTGAAAGCAGCAGCTACAGGATATATTGATTTTATCGACGTAGAGATCTTTACAGGAGACGACATCGTAAGAAAGATCATCGACGGTGCTCATGAAGTGGGTGTGAAAGTAATCGCTTCCAATCACGATTTCTTCAAAACTCCTGCAAAATCAGATATTATCTACCGTCTCCGCAAAATGCAGGATATGGGTGCTGATATTCCAAAGATCGCTGTTATGCCTCAGAACACCAAAGATGTCCTTACTCTTCTGGCTGCAACAGAAGAAATGGCAACCAACTATGCTGACCGTCCGATCATCACCATGTCCATGAAAGGAACCGGCGTGATCAGCCGTCTCTGCGGTGAAGTATTCGGTTCTTCCATGACATTCGGTGCTGCAAAGAAAGCCTCCGCACCTGGCCAGATGGGTGTCAATGACCTGAATACCGTACTTGGACTTCTTCATGATGCAATGTAATTAATGTTGCCCCTCACATCTCTGATGTGATTAATCCCATAATTTAATCACTTCTTGAAAACATCGGTATTTTTATTTACAATGGAAATACTGATGTTTTCTTTTTAACAAACTATACAAGGGAGGTCTTTCATGAAAAAAATACTTCACTGGCTGGACGAAAATCTGGAAGAATTTATTCTTGTTGTATTTCTGATCGCCATGACTCTGATCATGGGAATACAGGTTTTCTGCAGATATGTTCTTGGCATGTCTCTGTCCTGGTCTGAGGAACTTACCAGATATCTCTTTATCTGGAGTGGCTTCTTAAGTGTCAGCTACTGCAGCAAAAAATGTCTTTCCATCAAAATCGAACAGTTTGTTGCTGTCTTTCCACGAAGAGGCAAAGCACTCTTCAAAGTCGTCAATCACACTTTTGAACTGATATTCTTTCTCTATATGATCCCGTTTGCCTGGTCTTATATGATGTCATCCGTTCACAGTGGCCAGCTTTCTCCTGCATGTGGAATCCCCATGTATTATATACAGGCAGCTCCTCTGTTTTCTTTTGTACTGGTTGCTTTTCGGGTACTTCAGCGATGGATCATTGAATTTCGTGTTGCAAAAGGAGAAAATGTTTTCGATCCGGCACACCCGGAACGGAATACCCCGGAATCTTTTATTCAGGCAAATGCAGAATCTCTTTCTGATAGTCCTCTGGATACGGGAATTGACAATCGAATCAACACAATCAAAAATTCAAATGAGGAGGAACGCTAATGCCAGTTGTTGTTTTATTTATTATCTTTGTTGCTTTGCTGGTCATCGCAGTTCCTGTATCTATCACACTGGGAATCACTTCTGTTCTTCCTTCTGTGTTTGATCCTTCCTTTACTGTAGGTGCCAAATATCTTATACGTGCCATGTTTGGAGGGCTGGATTCATTTCCACTTCTGGCTGTACCGATGTTTGTACTTTCCGGTATCATCATGGCAAAAGGTGGTATTTCCAAGAAACTTTTTGATATATTTGCCTATTTTCTTGGCAGATTTACAGCAGGAATGCCATGTGCAGTGATTGTTACCTGCCTTTTCTACGGAGCTATCTCCGGTTCTGCTCCTGCCACTGTGGCAGCTGTAGGAAGTATGACCATACCGATCCTTACTACTCTGGGATATGACCTGACTTTTTCCACTGCCATTGTTGCAGTTGCCGGTGGTCTGGGTGTTATCATTCCCCCAAGTATCCCATTTATCATGTACGGTATGGCTTCTGGTGCTTCCGTCAGTGACCTGTTTCTTGCCGGTATTGTTCCGGGACTTATGATCGGCGTACTTCTCATGCTCTATGCCATCTATTACTGCAAACGTTATGGTGAAGACAAAGAAAAGATCCATGCAGAGGTCAAAATCCTCCATGACAAAGGTCTCCTGAAGGTACTGAAAGAAAGTTTCTTTGCACTTTTAAGTCCTGTGATCATCCTGGGATGTATCTACAGTGGTATCGCTTCTCCTACAGAAGCTGCTGTAATCTCTGTATTTTATGCACTGATCATCAGTCTTTTTGTTTATAGAAGCATCAAGATCAAAGATATCTGGGGAATTCTTGTAGAAGCTATCCGTACTTTTACACCGATCCTTTTTATCCTGGCTGCTTCTACTGCATTTTCCAGAGTCCTGACTCTTATGCAGGTTCCACAGACATTCAGTGAGTTTATCCTGAATAACTTCCACAGCCCGGTAGCCATCCTTCTGATCATCAATGTATTCCTTCTGATCGTGGGAATGGTTATGGATACTACCCCTGCGATTCTGATCCTGACACCGATCCTTCTTCCTATTGTAGAAGCCATCGGTATGAACCCCATCCAGTTTGGTGTGATCATGGTAGTAAACCTTGCTATCGGATTTGTAACCCCACCCATCGGTGTCAACCTTTTTGTGGCAAGTTCCCTTACGGATGTACCGGTTATGGATATCGCCAGAAAAGCAATGCCTATGATCTGCTTTTTCCTTGTGGCACTGCTTCTGATCACCTTTATTCCTGCAATCTCTATCGGAATCTTATAGGAGGCAAAACATGAAAAAAATATTTTTACTTGCTGCTGCCGGTCTCCTGGCTTTCACTATGACAGGATGTGGTTCTTCTGATGATGGTGTGCAGCGTTATTCCTGGCCTCTGGCAACTGCCAGCCCGGAAGATACTGTTACACAGATTTTTGCTGAGAAATTTGCTGAAGAAGTCTCTGACCTAAGTAATGGTAAAATGAAGATCCAGGTATATGCCAATTCCACTCTGGGTGGTGACCGGGATCTTCTGGAAACCTGTGCAGACGGTGATATTCCCTTTGTTGTCCAGAATACAGCACCTCAGGTTTCTTTTATGAGCGATCTGGCAGTCTTTGACCTTCCCTGTGTCTTTGATACACTGGATCAGTGCAGAGCCAGGATTGATGATCCGGAATTTTATAGTCTTATCAGCAACGTATATACAGATGGTGGTTATCATCTCCTTGGTATAGCAGATCAGGGATTTCGTGTTATGAGTACCAATAAAGAAGTCAACAGTCTGGCAGACTTTAAAGGTCAAAAGATCCGCACCATGGAAAACAGCTATCACCTGTCCTTCTGGAAAGCACTGGGTGCCAACCCTACTCCGATGACTTTCAGTGAAGTTTATATCGGACTTCAGCAGCACACCATTGATGCCCAGGAAAATCCTTATGAAGTCATAGTATCCAACAGGCTTTACGAACAACAGGATTATGTAGTGGAAACCAATCATCTGCCTCATCTGATTTCTCTGATCGTCAATGATGATTTCTTTCAGGGTCTTCCGGAAGACGAACGGAACATCATGACGGAAGCAGCCGCACTTGCCACTGTCTATGCACGAGAACAGTCTGATGCCCGTATCGCAGACAGAGTTGCCACCATCAAGGAAAGCGGCACAAAGATCATCACACTTTCTGATGAAACAAGAAATGAAATCCGCCAGGCGGCTCAGGGAGTGTACAAAACCATTCAGGATGCCATTGATCCTGCCATTTACGATTCTTATACTGCCAACTGACAGAAAAAGTCCTCAGTACATTGCATATGCAATACCGAGGACTTCTTTTTTTATTATTATAACTGTTCAGTAACCTCACAGTTACGAGATGCTACCTACTGAAAAGTTACTAATTTTTTATATTCAGATATACATCTTCTCTTGTATGGAATCCACTGTCAATGATCACTTCATCCATATTTTTTGCTGTAACAGCCACCGGCTCAATCTTGTAATAGGGGATCTCTTTTTTTCCGTCAATGATGGTGTCCGTTACAGGGATGTCATAGTCTGCTGACGTAATGTCCTCTCCTTTTGCCAGAGCCACCGCCAGTGTAGCGGCTGTAGCAGCTTCCTGTTCAATGGGTTTGTAGACCGTCATGTACTGGGTGCCTTCTACGATCCGCTGGCAGGCTGCCAGTTCTGCATCCTGTGCCACCAAAGCTACTTTTCCTGCAAGTCTGTTTTCAGATAATACTTTTACTGCCTGTCCTGCAAGGTCATCATTTCCACACATCACACCTACAATATCATCTGTGATTTTCAGTCCTTCGTTCATATGGGCTGCTGCCAGTTCTGCAAGCCAATTGTCACAGTAATCTGAGTAAACGATCTTCAGATTGCTTCCTTTCAGGGCTTCTGTAAAACCTTTTTTTACTTCTGTTACGTTACGGTCTGTTTGGGAGCCATAGATTGCAAAAATATTGCCGCCATCAGGACAAGCCTGGATCAGGGATTCTCCCATAAGTGTGCCTACTTTTTCATTGTCTATGGTAATATAAAGATCTGCTCCTACATTTTCTATGATACGGTCATAACATACCACAGATATTCCTGCAGCCTGTGCTTCCTTTACAACATCATAAAGAGCATCTCCATCAATGGGAATGATCACGATCACATCCATTTTTTTCTGTATAAAATATTCAATCTGTGAAATCTGTTCTTCCACTTCTCCACCGGCTACCTGCACATTCACTTCTGCATTCAGTCCCTGAGCTGTGGAAACAAACATATCTCTGTCACGAAGCCATCTTTCTATGACGAAAGAATCAAAACTTAATCCAATCTGCAGCTTATCTGCATCTTCTTTATCCGTTGTTTCAGATGTGGACTCACTGGTACCACATCCGGTCATTATAAAGATCAACAGCAAAAGAATCAGCCACATCCCTGCTTTCTTTTTCATTTTCCATACCTCGTCTTGTATTCGCTTGGTGTCATACCTGTCTGTTTCTTAAAAATCCTGCTGAAATAATTCGGATCTGTATAGCCACTTTGTACCCCAGCTTCTTTAACACTGATCTCTGGTTTCTTCAGAAGTTCTTTTGCCTTCTCCATTCGTATCCTTGTAAGATATTCGATAAAATTTTCTCCTGTTTCTTCTTTGAATATTTTACTGAAATAATAAGGACTGATATTAACTTCTCCTGAAACATCATCCAGCGAAACTTCTCTGCTGTAATTATCCTGAATAAAATTCATGGCTTTTTTTACTGCTGAATTGGACTGTTCTTCTTTATAATCCCGGATTCCTCTGCAGAGATTGATCATTTTTTCCAGGAACCACTTTCGCAGTTCCTCATATCCCCCAAAAGACATCACCACATCCAGATAATCTTTCCGGTAGCTGAATCCATAATTGATCGCACCTGCGTCAAGGGCAATTTTTTCACCCCAGATCACATATTCCAGTACTTTCAGCCGGATATTGTTCATATCCTCTGAATAATGCTCTACCATCCAGTCAAAAAACGTGTTTACTTCCTGTGTACACCCTTTTTCATCTCCATTTTCCAGACAACGGAAAATTTTCTTTTCTGTACCTGCCGGAAATTCCTCATCATAAACTCCATTTTGAGAAAGATCATCGATATGTATGACTCTGCTTTTACTTCCGTTCAATCCCTGAAGAGCTTCTCTGTAGGAACGTTCCATTTCCCACATTTCCCGTATCCTTCCGATACCAATCCGGAATCTGGCATCAATCCTTCCTTCCAGTCTGGATACCAGACTTCTGGATTTTTCTACCAGGTCAATTCTCTCCTCATAAGAGTCTTCCGATGGTTTCAGTGGAACCACCACAGGTACACGATTGGACATCATTCCTCCTACTGCACAGAAAAAATATGATTTTACAATATCACGAAGTTCCGGATAGAAACTCTGAGCTTTGACATTCATTCCAACAGGACTGATCAGCCTTCCATTTTCATAGGACTGTCCAAACTGAATCACCATAACATAGCCCTGAACTTCCTCAATATCCAACAGCTGCTGATAATATTCTGCTGTCTGCATTTCCTGTTGAAAAAGCAGTGAACTTACAAAACCTGTCTCTACTACCGGAATGACTGTTTCTAGTTTTTCCTGAATTTTCAGCATATTACTTCTCTGGTTTCTTTTACTGTCCACTTTTTCAATAGCATCCTGTACTGTAGAAATAATCGTAGCTTTTGAAATAGGCTTGGTCAGATATCTCTCCACACCAAGATCAATGGCTTCTTTTGCATAATCAAATTTATTATAGGCAGATACTACATAAAAAAGTGCAGAAGTATTGAATTTACGGATTTCACGCATAGCCTGGATTCCGTTGATCCCTGGCATGTGAATATCCATAAACACAATATCCGGATGAAAAGTCTCTGCAATTTCTGTAACTGCTCTTCCTGTTTTAGCAGTTTCTATTGCACAGTTAGCTCCAAAAGCTCCTGAAATTACATTTTTAAATGCTTCCAGCATGATTCCTTCATCATCGGCGATCAAAATTCTGTACATTGTAAATCCCCCCTGTACTGTTACTGATTTTCTTCTTTTTCTTTCGGAAGTGTGATATGAACAGAAATACCTGTTCCCGGTCCGTCACTTTCAATCCATAGAAGATCCTCCTGTTTATAATAAAGTCTCAGTCTTTCAATTACATTTCTTACTGCGATTCCTGTGGAAAAACGGTCTTCTTCGTCCTGGTCGGCATTACCTGCCATGACTTTGTCGATCATTTCCCTGGTCATTCCCACACCGTTATCCTGTACGATTACTTCTGTCATGTCATGATTTCTGTGAATGGACATCCTGATCCATCCTGTTTCCATACAGTCATGAATTCCATGCTGAACCGCATTTTCCACCATTGGCTGAAGAATCATGCTTGGTATACGGATATTTTCGATATCTTCATCTATCTCTTTTCTGTAATGAATATCTCCTGCAAAACGCACATTTAAAATATAAATGTAATTGTCTACCGCTTCAATTTCTTCCCGAAGATAGGCGTCTTCTTCCATTTTCCGTACATTGTACCGGAAAAAATCTGCCATTTTTTCAAGAAAAACTCCTGTCTGTTCTGCATCACCCATCATGGCAAGCTGAGCTCCTGCATTGAGACTGTTAAACAGGAAATGCGGATTGATCTGAGCCTGAAGATATTTCAGCTGTGCCTCCTTCAGATGATTTTCCATAAGAAGTTCCCGTTCTTTCATCTGGACCTGATGTTCCATACTCTCCTTCAGCTTGGCAATGTTTTTACGTATACTGTCTAACATCTGATTAAAACTTCTGGTTACCACTCCCACTTCATCATCATAAACCACAGACAACTGTGGCACATTTAAATTTCCTTTTGTTACTTCGTGGGCGGTATTGGAAAGTGCCTGCAGCGGCTTTATCATATTTCGCACCAGAATCACCGTTATCGCAAACCCCAGTACATACACAATAATCAGCACGATAATGCACATCCGATAAAGAATACTCATGGAAGAAAGTAATATCTGGTAATTGGCTGAATTTTTTCGGAAACTCAGATTGTTTAATCTGTATATGTATGAATTAATGTATTCATACAGCTGGGTCTCCTGTTCATAAGAAGTCTTGTATCTTTCTACATTTCTTCCTCTTTTTGCCTGAACGGTCTTACTGGTCTGATCCAGATAACTTTCTGACATGTTTCGGATATTCTTTTCCAGGATCTTTCCTTCATTTTCCAGATTTTTATCATTCAGTTTTTCAATAAGAGAACGGTAATTCTGTTCATAACGATAATAATTTTCCAGAGCTTTTGTCCCTTTTGTATTCAGATACTCATAAACCGTACCCTGAAGCTGCTCCAGTGCATCTGAAAGATCATTGATATCCACATTACTGGAAAAAACTGCATCGATTCTGGATACTGCATTCTGAATCTGGGAAAAAATAAAAAAGTTAATCCCAAGGGCAAATACCAGAACCAGAAGCATAACGGAACTGAGTCGTGTCTGAATGGAATTTTTAATGGAAAGGCCTTCTTTTTTTTCATTCATTGTTCGGCCTCCTTTCGGTATTCCCGGACATTATCTCTGGTGATCACATTCTGTCCCACACTGTAATATCCGTTTGTATGTTTCAATGCAGAATATTCTTCCAGTGCATTAATACTGTACTCCCCCACATCCTTCATATCCAGTGTCACTGAAGAAGAAATAATTCCCTTGCTGATGGCATCCAGAATAGAATCTGAATAATAAAAGCCGATCACCTGCACGTTTCCAACCTGATTGTAATCAATCAGTGCCTGATAAACACATTCTGTCACAACGGAATCCATGCACACCAGCACATCCGGCAGATCTTCTTTTACAAAAATATCCTTTACAACTTCCTCTGTATTAAAATCTGCTGTATTATCTACAGCATACTGAGAAATATTAATTTCTTGATTTTCTGATTTTTTTTCTTCCAGTTCTTTTTTTACCTGATAAAATACCAGATTTGATTCCTGTGCCTGGGCATCTGATGCGGTGAGAAACATAATATCTGTAGCTCCCTCAGGCTTCAAAAGCCCAAGAAGTTCCTGGGTATAGGCAGTTCCCATCTGATAACTGTTGACTCCTACAAAACTGATTCTCGCTGAAGCGGAATCATCCGTCAGCGCAGTTACCACAGGTATTCCTTTCTGGGTCGCCTCATTGATCAATTCTTTTTCTTCTTCACTTCCATCTGCTTCCAGTATGATCCCGTCTACATTTGAGGCAATTCCGATTCTCAGACAGTCTTCCTGGGTATTTCCGGATCTTTTGTCCGGCGAAAGCAGCTCTACATAAGCACTTTTGTCCTTTGCAGTACTGGCTGCGTTTTTATAAATAGACTGCCACATATCCTTGTCTCTGTCATTGGAGATCATCAGATAGTATTTTTCGTAGGCTCTTGCCTTTTCTCCGTCATTCAGGTCAACTTTCTCCAGAGTTTTCTGAAAGTAAATCCATGTTCCTGAGAGAAACAGGATGCATCCTGACACTATAAAAAAAACAGTAAATATATATTTTTTCATACAAATACCACAATCCTTTTGTTTTTTTACAGTGTATCATATATTTTTTAACAGTGCAAAAGGGCCATTGTCTCAGACAATGACCCGAGTCTTTTATACTCAGCTTGCTTTTCTGTTGGAAAGAACATCAAATACAACTGCGATCAGAAGTACTGCACCTTTTACTACATACTGCCAAGAATCACCAATACCCATAATGGACATACCCATATTAATAACACCAAGAAGAAGTGCACCAATAACTACACCACCTACAGTACCGCTGCCGCCATATGCAGAAGCACCACCGATAAAGCAGGAACCGATGGCATCCATTTCAAAGGAAGTACCTGTACTACCATTTACGGAACCAACTCGTGCTGCACAGAGAAGACCTGCAAGACCTGCAAGAAGTCCCATGTTTACATATGCAATAAAGTAAACTTTGTTTGTATCAATACCGGAAAGCTGTGTAGCTTTTTCATTACCACCAATTGCATAGAAGTAACGTCCGAATGCTGTTCTGGATGTAACGAAATTGTAGATCAGGCAGATTGCAACAACCCATACAAACATAATGGAGATACCTTTGTACTGGTACAATTTGTAGCAGTACCACAGAATAACTACTGCAATGATCACTGCTTTGCTGTAATCAGAAAATGCGGTATTCTGACGATAGCCTCTTTTTGCTTTGTTTGCTCTGGAACGTACTACATTAAAGATTACATAAACAGCAACTACAATACCAACGATCAGTGCAGAATAACTGAAGTTGTCATCCAAGCCCGGTATTGCAATATAGGAAGTAAATACATTAAGAAAATCTTTGTTCTGAATAGATACTGTCTTATTATCAAGAATCAGACGTCCAATTCCACGAAAGATAAACATACCTGCAAGTGTTGTGATAAATGGAGGAATACGTTTGTAACCAATCCAGTAACCCTGCCATACACCTACCAGAAAACCGGCGATCAGACAGATAATGATTGTCAGATAGGCATTCGTTCCCTTACCTGTTAAAACTGCTGCCAGACCGCCTACCATACAGATAACAGCACCAACAGAAAGGTCGATGTTACCACCTGTCAGGATACATAACAACATACCACAGGCAAGAACAAGAACATAACCGTTCTGTAGCATCAGGTTCGACATATTCTGTGCGTACAGAAGTCTTCCATCTGTAAGTCCACAGAACAGGATAAATACGATCACCAATGCAATGATCATTGTATATTTTCTCAGGAAATCTTTCACATTAAATTTCATTTTTATACTCCTTTCCCGGCAGAACATTTTCCACTGGTATCTTATTATTTATTCTGCTCCTGCATGATAGCTCCCATAATACGTTCCTGAGTTGCCTCTTCTGCAGTGAATTCACCAGCCAGACGTCCTTCACTCATAACATAAATACGGTCACACATTCCCAGAAGCTCCGGCATTTCCGAAGAGATCATAATAACAGATTTTCCATCTTCTACCATTTTATTGATCAGACAGTAGATATCATACTTGGCACCTACATCGATACCACGCGTAGGTTCATCTAGAATCAGAATATCCGGTTCTGTAAACATCCATTTGCCAAGCAGTGCTTTCTGCTGGTTTCCACCGGAGAGATTACCTACTTTCTGCTCATTGGAAGGTGTTTTTGTTCCCATCTCTTTTGTCATCTCATCTGCTTCATGTACTTCCAGATCTGTATTGATCACACCTTTTTCACAGACCTTGGAAAGTCTGGCAAGAGTGGTGTTGAAGCGGATGGATTCTCCCAGGATCAGTCCATTTGTTTTACGGTCTTCTGTTACATAGGCAAGACCATGACGGATGGCATCTCTTGGATTCTTAAGATTAACTTTTTCTCCTTTTATGTAAAGATCACCGGAAATATTGGTTCCGTAGCTCTTTCCAAATACAGACATTGCGAATTCTGTACGTCCTGCACCCTGCAGTCCGGAGAATCCCACAACTTCACCTTTATGTACTTTACAGGAAATCTTGTCATCTACAATTTTTTCCGGATAAAGAGGATGATGAACAGTCCAGTCCTTTACCTCCAGCATAATCTCTTTACTGACATTATGTTTTCTAACAGGATAACGGTCTTCCATAGGACGTCCAACCATTCCTTTAATGATTCTGTCTTCACTGAGGTCATCTACACCCTTTGTCAAAGTCTCAATGGTGCTTCCATCCCGGATAATGGTACAGCGGTCTGCACAATAGATGATTTCATTCAGTTTATGAGTAATGATAATAGAAGTCAGTCCATTTTTCTTAAATTCCATCAGAAGATCAAGAAGCATCTTTGCATCTTCATCATTCAGGGAAGAAGTAGGTTCATCCAGGATCAGAAGTTTTACTTTCTTTGAAAATGCCTTTGCGATCTCTACCAGCTGCTGTTTACCGGTTCCGATGTCTTTGATCAGAGTCTGTGCAGATTCATGAAGACCAACCTGAGCCATATGCTTTTCTGCTTCACTGTAAGTTCTGTCCCAGTCTATACTGCCATTTTTATTTTTAATCTCGTTTCCGAGAAACATATTCTCTCCAATAGAAAGCAGAGGAATCAGTGCCAGTTCCTGATGAATGATAACGATTCCTTTTGCCTCGCTGTCATTCAGAGTCTTGAACTTGCATTCCTCACCTTCATAGGTAACAGTACCTGTATAACTTCCATAGGGATACTGACCACTTAACACGTTCATCAGTGTAGATTTTCCTGCACCATTCTCACCGATCAGTGCATGGATCTCTCCTCGCTGGACTTCAAGATTTACATTGTCCAGAGCCTTTACACCGGGGAACTCTTTTGTAATGTGATCCATTACTAAAATATTCTCTGCCACAATGGCTCCCCCTTTCCTCTAAAACAGGCGAGGCATTCCACCCCGCCCTTAATTCAAGTTCATATGTTATCGGTTACTTACTGCCTAAGCAGAACATCATTCTGCCGGATGAAGGTATCCGTCATCGTCCTGTGTATAGTATCCTGTGTCAACCAGTTCTTCTTTCATGTTGTCTTTTGTGATTACAGTAGGAACAAGAAGGAAGGATGGGCATTTGTTTCCGTCAGATGTTTCATAGGATTCTGTATCATAAGTACAGTCGAAATCCCATCCGGAATCTTTAATAAGAGAATCATCAACAGTCTCACCTTTCAGCATTGCCTCTGCAAGATCCAGAGTAACAACTGCTTCATTTGCAACTGCTTTGTAAACAGTCATGGACTGTTTGCCATCTACGATGTTTGCAAGGTTGGCTTCGTCACCATCCTGTCCTGTGATCAGAACATCATTCTTTCCTGCATAATCAGATTCGATTGCCTGTGTAACACCAAGTGCTGTAGAGTCATTGGAGCAGAGTGCTACGTCAAGCTGTGTTCCATCTGCATAGTAGGAAGCAAGAATGTTCTGCATTCTTTCCAGAGCTGTCTGTGTATCCCACTGAGCAGTTGCTACGGAATCAAAATCTGTCTGTCCGGAAACTACTTTCAGTGTACCTGCATCCAGATATGGTTTCAGAGTGTCATACGCACCGTTGAAGAAATATCCTGCGTTGTTGTCAGCCGGGTCACCTGCTGTAAACTCAATATTGTAGGTTTTATCTTTTGCATTATCAAGATCCAGAGTATCAATCACGTACTGTCCCTGAAGAGTACCTACTGTATAGTTATCAAAAGATACATAATAGGAAACTGCATCGGACTTAATCAGTCGGTCATAGGAGATAACCGGAATGTTTGCATCTGCCGCTTCATCCATAACTGTATTCAGTGCTTCACCATCAATTGCTGCAACAACCAGAAGATCTACTCCATCTGAAATCAGGTTCTGGATATCATTTACCTGACGGTCCGTTTCATTGTCAGAATAGGTAAGTTCTACATCGTATCCTGCTTTTTTGAACTGTTCTTCCAGGTAAGAACCATCACGATTCCAACGTTCCAGAGACTGTGTCGGCATGGAAATTCCAATCTTTCCTCCTTCTGCCGCCGCATCATCTGCAAATACCGGTACTGCACAAGAACTGATTGCCATTGCTGCTGCCATTGCTAAAACTAATTTTTTCTTCATAAGAAAGAAACCTCCCTTTACTTTGCTAGCTAACTCCCGTAGCTCTTTGATGGAATTATAATAGCATAGGGGTATTTTTCTCTGAATGGACTGCTTTTGTATCTGTCTTTCAATTTTTGTGCTGAAAATCTCCAACCCTGTGCTAATCTGGATATTTTGGAATAGCACAGAGAAAACACCTTAAATTTGTGCTATTGTCAGCAACGAAATCTGTCGATTTATGGAATTTATGGTATAGCATTTTTCCGGGACAAAAAATGCTGTGTGGAATACTTTTGTCTTGTATTCCACACAGCATTTAAATTCTATGATTCTGTTACTGCAGAATTTAGTTATTTCTGGTCTTCTGTATCCAGGGTACGAAGGCTCTGAACCAGCTCTTCGCAGATCTGAAGTTCGCTTTTACCGTCTGTCTCTATGACGATATCTGCTGCCGCTTCATATTTTTCACGACGTTTTTCCATGAGCTGGGCAATATACGGTACAGTCTTGTTGCCCTCCAGAAGAGGTCTGTCATGATTATCTTTGACACGTTCCAGGATGGTCTCCGGTTTTGCAGTAAGAAGAACTACACGTCCATTCTTTTTCATTTCTACTACGTTACGTTCTCTCATTGGAACGCCGCCGCCACAGGAAATAACCACGTTGGTTCTGGACTGCATTTCAATAAGAAGGTTCGTTTCCAGGTCTCGGAAATATTCTTCTCCATAGGTTTCAAAAATATCAGAGATACTCATGCCCTGTCTTTCTGCAATAATCTGATCCATCTCAACGATCTCCATTGCAAAAACAGTCCTAAGAAAATCAGAAATTGTAGATTTACCGGCTCCCATAAATCCGATAAGCACAATGTTGTAATCAAAAAGTTTACGTGCCTGGATCATCTTACTGTTTCTGGTGATCTCTTCAAAAACTGCAGACACTTCATTCTTGTGTCTTCTGCCTTCCATTCTCCGTTCCAGCCATTCTCTCTGTCTGGCTTCCTGTTCCGGCTGAAGGATCGGCAGATCATTGGCTTCTTTGTAAGCCATGATGTCCTCTACGATTCTATTTCTCATAAGCAGTGCGTCCAAGATGATCTCATCGCACTGTCCAAGGCTTTCTCTGAGTACTTCCAACTGATTCATAATGTTATATCCCCTTTATCCATTTCATACGTTATTCCGACTGACTGTCATCATCCGGATTCTGCTGCACTTCTGCAACCAAGTGCTCTCATTATAGCAGTTATTTAACGCTTTAACAATATAAAGTGAATATTTTCTCAAATCTATTTTTTAACAAACTCATGGGAAATCCTACAGAATCATTCCACATTTTTTAATGCTTCACTCATAGGCACTTTTTGGATCTTACGATACTCCAGAAGTGCGATCACTGCATAAGTAACAATACCGATCACAAACATCTGTACATAGATCACAGGGTCAATCCACAGAGTGATCCAACCGGAAAGACTGGACAACATCATCTCTCTGTAAACGACTTTCATGATCACCGTTTCCAGCGGCAAACTTGCCAACAGACAGATCACTACCACCAGTGAAGTAGACAGAATATACAGTCTGCTGATCTCACCATTGGTATAACCCAGTATTTTGGTCATGGAAATAGACTGGGCATTTTTTTCTATAATGATTTTTGACAGCAGATAGATCAGGATCATAAAGATCACCACAGCAAATCCATTGACCATTCCCATCATACTTCCCATAGACACATCCAGCTGTCTGGAAATCTTGGTAAGAGCATCCAGGTTGATCACTGAACCAATATAACTGTCTTTGATGTCTGTGATCTCTGTATTACTGAAATAGCCACTGAAATAATCATCCCCAAGATCAAAAGTATCATTTAATTTGTCCTGATCCATAAATACACAGAGACCGCCTGTATAGTCATAGATTCCTGCTACCTGGAAGGTGTACTCATCGTCTTCATATTTTTCTTTCAGAGTGATACTGTCTCCCACACCGATTTTGTACTTGTCTGCATAGGCAGAGGAAATATACACTCCTTTTGAAAGATCTGCATCTACATATTTACTGTCCTCTTTGATTCCGTACAAGAGAATCTCTTCGCTTTTGACTTTGCCTGGAATGGTGTTCAGAGAATAGGCACTGAACTCCTCTGCATTCTCATTGTCAGTTTCCGTATCGTTATTAAAGAGCAGCATGTCCACAAAACTGTCCAGTTTATTTCCGCCACCTATGACGCTTACCGGCACAGACAGCATATACTGATATTTTGCCAGCATGTTATTCTGGATCTCCAGCTGATAATGATCCAGTGCTGAAGGCAGAAGAAGTCCAAAGAACAGAAGCAGATTGGCAAAAACGACACCTATGAATAACACGATGTAATTACTGAAATTCTGAAAGATCACCCTGAGACGGAATCTGGTAAATATCCGCATTCTTTGGCTTAAATATAAAGCTCTCCTCTGTTTTTTTCCGGACAGATCTCTTCTGAGGAATTTCAGTGGAGAAAGCCGCAGCTTATGATGAAGGATTCCAAAATTCACCACAAGCATGATCGCCACCGGAACCACTGTGGTTAAAAGAAAGGCTTCTGCATTCCAGACAGTTTCATAGGTCGGAAGGCTATAACTTCCATAATACATTCCAGCGCATACCCCTTTAAAAACAGTATAGCCCAGTATATTTCCCACCACTGCGCCCATCAGTGTTACAAGCACAGGAAGAGTCATATAATGTCGGATCAGTTCTCCTCTGGTATAGCCAGAAGCCCGCAGGGTTCCGATCACTGCTGCCTCTTTGGTGATGGTATTACTGGTAGTAATGCCAAAAACAAATGCCATGATCACAATAACAATATAAAGAAGCACTATCATCATAGCCTTGTCACCGCCCATATCATCTCCGGTAAATTTGATTGCCTGGTTCTGATAACGAGGAACAAAACTTTCCAATGTAACGACTTTTCCCATGTCTTTCATAAGATCTTCGGAAACATCTTTTTCTTCTTTTTCTGTTTTTGGTGCTTCATTATAAGTCCAGGCATAATTGTACTGAAGTTTGTCCTGGTCAAGGTTATCAAACTCTTCCTCTGTCACAACTCCAACACCGAATTTTACAGAATCAAACATAGTATCGTTATTATTCTGAAACAGTGCACTGTAATCAGACAACGCCACCAGACCGGTAATGGTCCAGTCTTTTTTGCCATCGCTTAAGGTATCTCCTACTTTCAGTTGGTTGTTATCAGCATACATACGGTCAATGGCGATCTCTCCTGTTTTGTCAGGCAGTTCTCCATCCATTAGGCAAACCTTGTTAACCTCTGTACGGTTTTTGAAAAAACGCATGGTGCTGTCGTTTGTGAGAGCATCTTCTATATAATAGTTCTCGTATATTTTCACACCCAGTTCTTCGATGGCTTCTTTCTGACCCCGGTAAATCTTTTCACCGGTGCTGAAGTTTCCATCTTCCACATTGTATTTACTGAAACTTTCGTCATAAGCAATCAACATACTCCCATCTGCAACAAGGAAGCCGGATACCATTCCAATGGTGGCGAGCATCAGAAGAAAAACAACCAGGTATTTACCAAATTCGCTTTTCAGTTCTCTTGGAAGGCGTCTTCGTAAAGGATTCTTCATAAATGCCTCCTTACCATTCCAGATCTGTTGCCGGAATCTTATGTTCATTGACGTAATTCTTTCGGATCATTCCATCACGAAGTTTTACTACCCTGTCTGCCATATCTTTGATGGCATCGTTATGGGTGACCATCACTATGGTATTTCCGTATTTCCGGTTAACGGTCTCAATGAGCTTCAGGATCTCTTTGGAAGTATTGTAATCCAAGGCACCGGTAGGTTCATCACAGAGAAGGATGTCCGGATTTTTTACAATGGCACGTCCTATAGCTGTACGCTGCTGCTGACCACCGGAAAGCTGGTTTGGAAGTTTCCGCTGGTGTTCGTAGATTCCCAGTGTATGAAGAAGCTCGTCTACATCCAGAGCTTTTTTGCTGAGATATGCTCCTACTTCTATATTCTCACGTACCGTTAGGTTGGGAATCAGATTGTACATCTGAAAGATATATCCCAGATGGCTTCTTCTGTATCTGGACAGTTTTTTTTCCGTCATATCTGCCAGGCACTCTCCCTCTATGGAAATGCTGCCTTCATCTGCACTGTCTATGCCGCCGATGATATTCAGGAGTGTGGATTTTCCCGAACCGGAAGGTCCCAGTAATACACAGAATTCACCTTTTTCAATATCAAGATCCAGTCCCTTCAGCACATCCACCTTGCTGTCACCTGAACCAAAGGATTTTTTTATCCCTCTTATTTCCAAAAACATAATATTTCTCCTTTTCCTAAAAGTACTGTTAAACTATCTTTAGTTAGATGCGCCTATTATTATATTTTATGTTAGTCTAAACTATCCTCCTTGTCAAGAGACATACATATTTTCGGAAATTTTCGTTCAGGTTTTTGTTTTATGTATAAAGCAAAAAATCTGCTGCAATCCACTTTATTCACAGACTGCAACAGATTATAAAAACGTTGGGGCTTCTGCCCCTGGTATCTTACATGATAAATTCCATAATTCGTTCTGCAATAAATACTGCAGCACAGGCACAAACCGCAACTGTAAGAAGGCTCTTTTCTTTATATGCCACGATCAGTGCCACAATCAGTGCCGCTGCTCCGGAAATGATCCCTGCCGATGTGGCAGTGAGGATTGCCGGAAAAGTCATAGCTGCCAGACATGCATAAGGCACATAATATAAGAAAGATTTTATGAAGGGACTGGTGATCTCTTTCTTAAAAAGGACCAGAGGAAGCATACGGATCAGGTAAGTGACACCTGCCATCACCAGAATATAAATATATACGTTATTCATGATTCAGCCTCCTTCTCTTCAGGTATCGGGCTGAAATGGGCTGCCAGTCCTGCCACGATCAGTGTTGTGATAATAATCACAAAACCGGAAGACACCTTATTCAGCACAGGTACCACCGCAAAAACAGTGCTGATCGCCATGGCTCCGATCACCACACCAAGAACTGACTTGTTCTTCTTGGCAGGAGGAATGATCACTGCAAGGAACATTCCATAAATAGCCACATTCAGGGCACTTACCAGAAATCCGGGAAGTACATTACCAAGAACTGCCCCTACCAGTGTACCAAGGGTCCATCCTGGAATCGCCATGCTCATAACACCATAGTTATACCAGGGGCTTAATCTTCCTTCCTGGCTGGCACTGACACCAAAAATCTCGTCTGTCACACCAAAAGCCACTGCCAGACGATGACCTGTGGAAATATTTTTTTCCAGTTTCTGGGAAAGGGAAAAGGACATCAGACAATAACGAAGATTGATCACCAGCTGTGTCAGTGCCATCTCCCACATGGAACCACCTGCAACAATAATTCCCAGACCTGCAAACTGACCTGCGGAAGTCAGGTTGGTCAGGGAAATAAGGACTGCCTGCCAGGCGGTAAGTCCGCCGGATACTGCCATCATACCAAAGGTGAAAGAAACTGCAAAATATCCCAGACCTATGGGAATCCCATCCTGGATTCCTCTTTTAAAATTCATCTGGTTCATGACATTCTAGTCCTCCAGACTGCTCAGTACGCGGAATCCGTTGTTTTTCAGAACGTTTTCTGTTACAAACACATCTTCTGCCTGAACGATCATGATAGGAAGACAGTTACCTCTGTGATAGGATGTGTAAATATAATCCAGATTTACGTTACAGTCACCTAAGACTTTCAGTACTTCATTCAGACCTCCAACCTGGTCTTTCAGATCTACTGCAATAACTTCTGTGGTACGGTTCATATAACCGTTCTCATTAAGAAGCTTTTCGGCTTCATCTGCCTTGTCTGTTACCATACGGAACAGGGCAAACTCCGGTGCATCAAAGCATGCAAATCCGTAAATATCGATTCCCGCTTCTGCCAGAAGTCCGGTTACCTTCTGAAGGCTTCCTGCTTTATTTTCTACAAAGATAATATTCTGTTTGATCATAGTTCTCTCTCCCCTGAGTTTCTTTATCTACAGCTCTTCATCTACGTATTTCTGAATATTGGATGCATTCACATATTTCTTCAGATGCTCTCCGTCTGTGATCACCAGCGTAGGCGCCTGCATGATACCAAACTGACGTGCCATATCAGGATTCTTCTCTGCATCAATAATCTCCAGATCTTCTCCCTCCAGCATCTTCTTTGCCATACGACAGTTGGGACAGGTACTGGTGGTAAAAAGATACTTGTGTGTCTCTACCGGCTCTACCTTCACATCATCATCGGTCACAGTCACCATGCTGGTATGTATCTTCTTGAGAGTGGAATGGCTAATATCATATAAAGTACGGTTCTTGTATTCCTGTGCCTTACCGTCATTCCAGTTCTGTACAGGACGGTAATATCCTGTGATACGGCTGTAAACTTCTGCTTTCTTGCCGCATTTTGGACAGGTAAAATGCTCACCGCTGATATATCCATGCTCTCTGCATACAGAGTAAGTAGGAGAAATCGTATAATATGGAAGTCTGTAATTCTCAGCAATCTTGCGAACCAGAGACGCTGCTGCTTTCCAGTCCGGAAGCTTCTCGCCCAGAAATGCATGGAATACAGTACCTGAGGTATATAATGTCTGCAGCTCATCCTGAATATCCAGTGCATCAAAAATATCAGAACTGAACTCTACCGGGAGATGGGAACTGTTGGTATAGTAAGGAGTATCTCCTTTACTTCCTGCTGTACGGATGTCCGGCCAACGTTTACGGTCATGTTTTGCCAGACGGTAAGCTGTGGACTCTGCCGGTGTTGCCTCCAGGTTAAAGAGCTCGCCCGGATACTGCTCCTGATAATCAGAAAGACGGTTCCGCATATGCTTCAGAACTTCTTTTGTGAATTTCTGTGTACGTGAATCTGTCATATCACAGCCAAGCCAGCAGGCATTCAGTCCTGCTTCATTCATTCCTATCAGTCCAATGGTGGAGAAATGATTGTCGAAGCTTCCCAGATATCTCTTTGTGTATGGATATAAGCCTTCATTCAGAAGCTTGGTGATCACTTCTCGTTTAATGTGAAGAGATCTGGCGGAAATATCCATCAGACGGTCCAGCTTACGGTAAAACTCTTCTGGAGATTTGGACTGGTATGCGATACGTGGCATGTTGATGGTAACTACCCCTACAGAACCGGTACTCTCACCGGAACCAAAGAATCCACCACTCTTTTTGCGGAGTTCACGAAGATCCAGACGAAGACGACAGCACATGCTGCGGATATCACTTGGCTTCATGTCACTGTTGATATAGTTGGAAAAATATGGTGTGCCATATTTGGCTGTCATTTCAAAAAGAAGGCGGTTATTCTCTGTATCTGACCAGTCAAATTCCTTTGTAATGGAATAAGTCGGTATGGGATACTGAAAACCACGTCCATTGGCATCACCTTCGATCATGGTCTCGATAAATGCCTTATTGACCATGTCCATTTCTTTCTTGCAGTCTTTGTATTTGAAGTCCATTTCCTTACCGCCTACAATGGCAGGAAGCTCTGCAAGGTCATCGGGAACAGTCCAGTCCAGTGTGATATTGGAAAATGGTGCCTGTGTGCCCCATCTGCTTGGAGTATTGACTCCATAAATAAAGGACTCTATACACTTCTTTACTTCTATGTAGCTTAAGTTATCCACCTTTACAAAAGGTGCAAGGTAAGTATCAAAAGAAGAAAACGCCTGTGCTCCTGCCCATTCGTTCTGCATGATACCAAGGAAATTCACCATCTGGTTACAGAGAACACTTAAATGTCTGGCAGGTGCGGAAGTGATCTTACCTTCAATGCCGCCCAGACCTTCCTGGATCAGCTGCTTCAGGGACCATCCTGCACAGTATCCTGTCAGCATGGAAAGGTCATGGATATGAATATCCGCATTCCTGTGTGCCTCCGCGATCTCATTGTCATAGATCTCAGATAACCAGTAATTAGCTGTAACTGCACCGGAGTTGCTTAAAATAAGTCCCCCTACAGAATAAGTGACTGTCGAGTTTTCTTTTACTCTCCAGTCTTCTACTTTTACGTAACTGTCTACGATCTCTTTATAGTCAAGAATGGTGGACTTCATATTGCGGATCTTTTCTCTCTGTTTGCGGTACAGGATATATGCCTTGGCTACATCACTGTAACCAGCCTGGATCAGTACGTTCTCCACGCTGTCCTGAATGTCCTCTACAGTGACTTTATTATCATGGATCTTGTTCTGGAAATCTGCGGTTACACGAAGCCCCAGAAGATCGATCATATCTTTACTGTACATCTTTTCTTTGGCATCAAATGCCTTATCTATTGCAGCTGTGATCTTGGACATCTGAAAGTCTGCGATCTGGCCATCTCTCTTTACGACCTGAAACATCTACTCATTCCTCCCTTGTTTGCTGCACGTTGTCTCAAACGCTGTAGGACTATTGTATCAAACTCTCTATGCTTCGTCAATACGCAAAAACACTATATGTTGTGTCCATTTTATTGTACTACAACTATATAGTGTTTGTATGAAAAAATCTTTTTTGTACGGATTTTCCTCGATTTCAAGCCATTTCCAGGATTACTCAGGCATTACTTTCCGGAAAATTTCTGCCGGTATCCGTGCCTGGACATAGATTCCATTTTCTTTATATTCTTCTGAAAGAAGGGTGCCATACTCCCGGATGATCTGGATCTTGCCGGCCTCTCTGTAGTCATATAACTCTTCCAGATATACCTGTCCTTCTGCGAGGATTTTGCCGAGAATATCCTTAAGCTCATCCAAACCTTCTCCTGTACGTGCAGAACATTTTATTACATAATCTGCCCGCAGATCCCGGATCTGAAGTTCTGGCACTCTGTCCTGCTTGTTCAGAAGGGTAATTGTTTTTTTGCCGGTTGCTCCAAGTTCTCTCAGTGTCTCATAAACAATATGCATCTGTACTTCTGCCTGAGGGTTAGATGCATCTACCACATGAATGATATAATCTGCATATTTCGCCTCTTCCAGCGTACTTTTGAAAGCTTCTACCAGATGATGAGGCAGCTTGCGGATGAATCCTACTGTATCTGTCAGAAGAATCTGCTGTCCGTCTTTCAGTTCCAGCACTCTGGTAGTAGGGTCCAGTGTGGCAAACAGTTTGTCTTCTGCCAAAATCCCTGCACCGGTAAGCTTATTGAGAAGGGTAGACTTGCCTGCATTCGTATAGCCTACAATAGCAGCCGTCTTAAGGCTACCTCTGGCACGTTTCCCCCGGATCAGGTCTCTGTGCTTCTCCACCTGCGCAAGTTCTGCCTTCAATGCAGAAATACGGTTGCGGATCAGACGTCTGTCCGTTTCCAGTTTCTTTTCTCCAGGGCCCCTGGTACCGATACCACCACCCAGTCTGGAAAGAGATTCCCGAAGTCCTACCAGTCTGGCTGCGCGATACCGGAGCTGCGCCAGCTCTACCTGGATCTTACCTTCGCTGGTTACCGCCCTGTCTGCAAAAATATCCAGAATCAACAGAGTTCTGTCCATGACTTTACAGTCCAGTTCCCGTTCCAGATTGTTCATCTGTGCAGGAGAAAGCTCATCGTCACAGATCACTCCATTGGCATCCACAGCTCTCATAAGAGCTGCGACCTCTTCAATCTTACCTTTTCCTATATAGGTACCTGGATGAACAGCTTCTCTGTTCTGGATCACTTTGCCCACAGTCACTGCACCTGCAGTACGGGCAAGTTCTTCCAGCTCATCCAGAGAAGCTGCCACATCTTCATCCTCACCTGTCTGAACACCGATGAGGATGACTCTTTCTTCTATTTCTTTAAAATCATAAAACTGCATACCGTCTCCTAATTCACACGTGACTGAAGAAATGTCAGTTCTTTTGCTGCTGTTTCATCTGTTGGGAACATTTTGACATATTCCTCGGTTTTTGATAATGCAGTTGCAAAATCCAGCTTTTTCTCATAAACTGCAATCTCATTAAAAAGAAGATCCTGCATTTCATCTGTGGAAGCATCACTTAAACCTGCGGTGATATTTTCGAGGGCACTGTCGTAAGAGCCATCTGCAATATCACAGAGCGCCAGCCCATTGTAACCTCTGGCAGGATCACTGCCTTCCGCATCCACATACTGCTGATACATGGATCTGGCATTGGCAGTATCTCCCTGTGCCATATAGACGCTTCCCAGAAGAAGCATTCCCTCTGTACTCTTCTTGCTGACTGCTTCTGTCAGCTCTTTCTGAGCGTTTTTGTAGTCTTCCATGTAATAATAGACCTGACCTCTGCTGCAGTGATCCTCTGCACTTTTGGCTTCTGTCTGAAGGGCTGCTTCCAGATAACGGGTACCATCGGCTTCCATATCATGCTGAAGATATGCCTCATAAATCTGGATTGCCATGTCATAGGTAGGTTCCTCGCTGTAAGCCTCTGTAAAGTCAGAAGAAGCCTCATCATAAGAATCCATAGCCAGTGCCACACATCCTGTCAGATAATAGGTATTTCCATCCATGGAATAATCAGATGCCAGAGTCTGACAATCTGCCATAGCCCCTTCATAATCCTCTGCTTCCAGCTGGGCAGTTGCTCTGTAAGACAGAATATCTTTTTTCAGAGACTTGCTGATTTTGTCTTCTTTCAGAGCACTGGTAAAATAATCTGCTGCTTCCTGGTAGTTTCCAAGATGCAATTTGGCAATTCCTGCTCCTCTGAAAGACTCTGCTGTTTTGTATTCAGCCTTTGCCGATGCTTCATAACCGGTCAGTGCATCATCATAAATCCCATCTTCCAGATCCTGTGCTGCCTGATTGTATGTTTTTTTTGCTTCGCTGTTGCAGCCTGAAAGGAACAGTATCCCTGTACAGGCCGCCAGCATCCATAGGATTCGTTTATTTTTCATTGATGTCCTTTATTGCGTTATTCTGTGATATATACGGAACATTCCGTACTTTATGGTATCGTTATTCTACGATAAGTCCCTCATTTTCCATTACTTTGATCACATTATTCACATGTTCTGCACAGATATCCTGGGTTCCTGCCTCTACCATTACCCGGATCACAGGCTCTGTACCACTTTCTCTTACAAGGATACGTCCCTCTGTGCCAAGAGCTCTGGCAGCTGCCTGTACAGCTTCTACTACCTTGGGATTCTCCCTGGCAGTTTTCTTGTCAGCTACCCTTACGTTTCTAAGAAGCTGAGGATACACAACCATTTCTTTTGCCAGATCACAGAGTGTGGATTTCTTTTCCACACAGGCTTCCATGATCATAAGGGAAGTCAGGATACCGTCACCGGTTGCAGCATAACGGCTGAAAATAATATGACCGGACTGTTCTCCACCAAGACTGTAGTTGTTCTCCATCATGTTTTCGGCAACATACTTATCGCCTACTGCTGTCTGCTCATAACTGATTCCTTCTTTTTCCAGGGCTTTGTAAAGCCCCATATTGGACATGATAGTGGTTACTACCGTGTTACCACGTAATTTGCCCTGATCTCTCAGATATTTACCGCATACATACATGATCTTGTCACCATCGATAATATTGCCTCTGTGGTCAACAGCAATACAGCGGTCTGCATCACCGTCATAGGCGAATCCCACATCCAGACCATTATCCACTACATATTTCTGAAGAACTTCGATATGTGTGGAACCACAGTTGGTGTTGATATTGGTTCCGTTTGGATCATTATTGATCACATAAGTCTTGGCTCTCAGTGCATCAAAAACACTTTTGGCGATATTGGATGCACTTCCGTTGGAGCAGTCCAGACCTACTTTAAGGTTCTTAAAATCACAACTTGGAATGGAAATCAGATGGCCGATGTAACGGTTACGTCCGGATACAAAATCCACAGTACGTCCGATGTCCTCACCTGTTGCATAAGGAAGCTGTTCCAGTCTCCCATCCAGATAAGCCTCGATCCTCGCTTCGATCTCTGCCTCAATCTTCTGCCCGTTGCCGTTGAGAAGCTTGATACCGTTATCATAAAATGGATTGTGGCTGGCAGAGATCATAATGCCACAGTCAAAATCTTCTGTACGAACTACATAAGAAACACTGGGTGTTGTAGTTACATGAAGAAGATATGCGTCTGCTCCTGATGCTGTAAGACCTGCAACCAGTGCATATTCAAACATATAACTGCTGCGTCTTGTATCTTTTCCGATTACGATCTTTGCCTTATGGTCACGACCATAATACCAGCCTACATAACGTCCTACCTGAAATGCATGATCTACTGTCAGCTTTACATTGGCTTCTCCACGAAAACCGTCTGTTCCAAAATATTTACCCATTATGTCCTCCTTATGACCCTGATGTCTTTATTTATAAAGGTTTGAAGGATACACTCCTTCTTCTACAAGTTTTTTGAAGGCTTCTGTAACGGATGCCTTATCTTCCTGGTAAGTTACACCGAACCAGGTATCTTTGGTTTCCAGTACATCTACTTTGGCCTTACCTGCTTTAATCAGCTGATCGATCATTTCCGGAAGAAGATATTCTTTTTTGATCTCGCCTTCTTTTACTCCCTGAAGGAATTCTACGAAACCTTTCTTCAGTGTATCCATAAATGCCGGTGTCAGTCCCCACATGTTCATGGAAACAAGGTCTTTTACATTGAGAGTAACCACTTCGCCGCCTTCCGGTCTTGATTCTGCACCATCTGCTGTTTTGTAGATATCGTGTGTTTCTGTTACACCTGTCAGGGCACCGTTTTCGATATGGCACACACCTCTGGTAACACTTCCATTATCACTTAAAGTATTTCCAAGGCGGAATCCGGCCATGCAGATATGAAGAATCCCATCATCCGGCTGTTCCTGTACCAGATAATCATGTACTTTTACATAGGCTTCTTTGCCATAGTAATCATCTGCATTGATAACCATAAATGGCTCAGAAAGTACGGATTCTGCTGCAAGTACAGCCTGACCTGTTCCCCATGGTTTGGTACGGTCTGCCGGACAGGTGAATCCATCCGGAAGATCATCCAGTGCCTGGAATGCGTAAGCTACTTCTGTGATTTTTTCGATACGGTTTCCGATTACCTGACGGAATTCCTCTTCCAGGTCTTTGCGGATGATAAATACTACTTTATTGAATCCTGCTTCCAGTGCATCATGAATGGAATAGTCCATAATGATCTCTCCATTCGGTCCTACCGGTGCAAGCTGTTTGATTCCTTTACCAAAGCGGCTGCCAATACCTGCTGCCATGATTACAAGTGCTGTCTTTTTCATAAAAATGCCTCCCTGTTCTTCTTTCATACTTTTGTTATTCTTCTTCGTTCAGTGAACTTAATTTTGCTGCCTGATCTGCGGCGATCAGACTGTCGATGATTTCCTCCAGATCTCCTCCGAGAATGCTGTCCAGTCTGTGAAGTGTCAGCTTGATCCTGTGGTCTGTTACACGTCCCTGTGGGAAATTGTAGGTACGGATCTTTTCGGAACGGTCACCTGTACCGATCTGGCTTCTTCTGGCCTCTGCCTCCGCGTCATGCTGCTTTGCCAATTCCATTTCGTAGAGACGGGCGCGAAGTACTTTCAGTGCTTTGTCTTTATTCTTAAGCTGTGACTTTTCATCCTGGCAGGAAATAACGATTCCTGTGGGGATATGTGTCAGACGTACGGCAGAGTCTGTAGTATTGACACACTGGCCACCATTTCCGGATGCCCGGAAAACATCGAACTTACAGTCATTCATATCCAGATGGAAATCAATCTCTTCTGCCTCCGGCATAATGGCAACTGTACAGGTAGAGGTATGAATACGTCCACCTGACTCTGTTTCCGGAACACGCTGTACTCTGTGTACACCGCTTTCGTATTTCAGTCTGGAGTAGGCACCATTACCCTGGATCATAAAAGTAACTTCCTTAAATCCTCCAATACCGTTCTCATTCAGACTGATCATCTCTGTTTTCCAGCGGTGGCTTTCTGCATACTTCACATACATACGGTAGATCTCCGCTGCAAAAAGAGCAGCTTCATCACCGCCTGCGCCGGCACGAATCTCAACAATTACGTTTTTGCTGTCATTGGGATCCTTTGGAAGAAGAAGGATCTTCAGCTGCTGTTCCAGCTCCTCTACACGCTTCTTTGCATCAGAAAGTTCTTCTTTCAACATTTCACGCATTTCTTCGTCTTTTTCTTCTTCCAGCATGGACAGGCTGTCCTGAATGGTTTCTTTGTTTTCTTTGTATTCTTTGTAAGTGTCTACCAGTGGCTGGAGTTCACTTTGTTCTTTCATCAGTTTCTGAAAACGCACCTGATTGTCTGTAACGCCTGGCTCTCCCAGCTCATTCAGCACTTCTTCAAAGCGCACCAGCAGATCTTCTAATTTATCAAACATGGTTATTCCTCCTGTTTTTTCTGTCCAAGTACAACCCGGTCAAGTCCTGCCAGGTCCTTCTTTACCGCTATATTGGAAAAATCATTGGTCCTCATTATCCGGGAAACTGCCTCTCCCTGGTCACAGCCAATCTCATACAGAAGCCATCCGCCTGGCTTCAGATATCTGAGAGCTTCTTCAGTGATCCTGCGGTAGAAGTACAGACCATCTTCCTTTCCGTCCAGTGCAAGAACAGGATCATGAAGACGTACTTCATCCATCAACTGCTGAATATCCGCTGTTGGTATATAAGGCGGATTCGAAATAAGCATATCATATTCCATCGGATGTTTGCTACTGTTTTTCTGAAAATATTCTCCGGAAAATGTATCACTTTTTACTAATAATGCCCGTTCTTCCAGATGAAGATTCTTTCTGTTCTTCTCTGCCACTGCAAGAGCTCCTTCAGAAATATCCACACCTGTACCATGGGCATCCTCTTTTTCCATAAGGATACTCAGGAGAAGGCAGCCGGAACCTGTACACATATCCAGTATTTCCGGTGACCTTTTGTCAGTCAGGAGCCGCAGTGCTTCTTCTGCCAGGATCTCTGTATCCTGTCTGGGGATCAGCACCCGTTCATCCACATCAAATTCATAGCCCATAAAATATGCCTTACCTGTAAGATGCTGTAACGGGATCCTTTTTGCTCTCCGGGTACATAATTCTCTGTAACGGTCTGCTATCTCCTGCTCCGGCTTCTGGTCATCATGTGCATAATACCAGGCTCTGGTAATACCGGCTGTATATTCCAGAAGGAGCCAGGCATCTAACCTGGCTTCTTCTATCCCACCATTTATCAGGATCTGAGTTCCTTCCTTCAGCAATTCCTTAAATGTTTTCATGGGTTTCCTCTTTATTGTCATGATCTGATACTGGCTGTTCCTCCGGATCTTCCCAGTTAAATTCTTCTTTCAGGTAAGCTCTCCAGTCAAATACAGCTTCCACTGCCTTAATGGCAACCTCAGCCATATCTTCTGTAGGTTCTTTGGTTGTCAGCTTCTGCATGGCAAGTCCCGGTTTACTCATAATATCAGCCATCCTGCTGTCTGTTCTTCCTGCCCACTGGATGATCTCAAAAGAAATGCCAGCCACAACCGGCACCATCAGAAGACGTCCAAACAGTCGTACCCAGTATACCGGTACCAGTACAAATACAAAATGGAGACAGATACTTACCAGCATAACAAGAAACAGGAAACTTGTTCCACATCTCTTGTGCTGTCTGGAACTTTTCATTACATTCTCTACTGTAAGAGGCAGCCCATGCTCCACACAATTGATACATTTGTGCTCTGCACCATGATACATGAAAGTCCTCTGGATATCTTTCATACGAGAGATCAGAAGCATGTATCCCAGAAAAAGAGCCAGCTTCACAAACGCCTCTGCAACGGTTACCAGGAACTCTGATGCACCTGCCTTATGCAGAAGGCTTGCCAGTGCATAAGGAAGCAGCATAAAAGCAGCAATGGATATTACAATAGAGATGGCTACTGTTATGTATAAAAGCCACTGGAACTGCTTTGCTTCTTTTTGTTTCTTGGCAGAAAGTTCTTCTTCTGTCAGTTTGGCATTCTTTGCAGCTTCTTCTTCGTCCTCTTCATCTCCTGCAATCTCTGCGGAATACATAAGGCACTTGGTTCCTACCACCATACTGTCTACAAAACTTACCACCCCTCGGATAATGGGTTTCTTAAGAAATGCGGCATTGCCAAAAATGCATTTATAGTCTTCGACTTTCAGTTCGATTTCTTTATCCGGTCTGCGTACTGCAATGGAATACTTGTCTTTGTGTCGCATCATGATGCCTTCCATGACAGCCTGACCACCAATATTCGATGATTTCATATATCACTCCTAAAGCAAAGAAAGGTTGAGATTTCCCAACCTCAACCTGTTCTCTCGTTTCATTATTCTGACTGATTATTTTAAGCCGTATTTCTTGTTGAACTTATCAATACGTCCGCGAGCCTGAGCTGCTTTCTGCTGTCCTGTATAGAATGGATGGCATTTAGAACAGATTTCTACATGGATATCCTTCTTTGTAGATCCTGTTACGAATGTGTTACCGCAGTTGCAGGTTACAGTTGCCTGATAGTAGTTCGGATGGATTCCTTCGCGCATGATTTTCACCTCTCTAAATTTCTCTATTTTTATTATTCGTATTTCTATAGACGAATTCACTATTTCGCAGCTTTCTGATTATAGCATACACAGAAAGTAATTGCAAGCTGTTTATAAAAATTTCTGTTTTTTTGCGGTCTGAACAAATTCTTCATTTGTTTTGGTTCGGGAAAACATGTTCAGGATCTGTTCTACTGCATCTTCTGCCTTAAGACTGTTCAGTGCTTTACGCATATTATACACTGCCTCCTGCTCGTCCCTTGTCAGCAGAAGATCCTCCCTGCGTGTACCGGATTTCTGAATGTCAATGGCAGGAAATACACGTTTTTCCTGAAGTTTACGGTCCAGTACAAGCTCCATATTACCGGTACCCTTGAACTCTTCGTAAATAACATCATCCATCTTACTGCCTGTCTCCACCAGTGCTGTGGCAAGGATCGTCAGACTGCCACCCTCTCTCATATTACGGGCTGCACCAAAAAATCTCTTTGGCATGTGGAGGGCAGCCGGATCCAGACCACCGGACAGAGTCCTTCCACTTGGTGTAACACAGAGGTTGTAAGCCCTGGCAAGTCTGGTGATGGAATCCAGAAGAATGGTTACATCCCGCTTGTGTTCTACCAGACGACGTGCACGTTCTACCACCATCTCAGATACACGTCTGTGATGTTCCGGAAGCTCATCGAAAGTAGAATAAATCACTTCTACATTAGAGCCTTGGATTTCCTCTTTGATATCGGTAACTTCCTCCGGTCGTTCATCGATCAGAAGAATGATCAGATGCATCTCCGGATTATTACGGAGAATGGACTTGGCAACATCTTTCAGAAGTGTAGTCTTACCTGCTTTCGGCGGAGATACGATCATGCCTCGCTGTCCCTTACCGATAGGGCTGATCAGATCTACGATACGCATGGCTACTGTTCCTCCCGGGCGTTCCATCCTGAGACGCTCATCAGGGAACACAGGCGTCATATCTTCAAAATTATATCTTCTCTGACCTTCACTTGGATGGAAGCCATTAATAGAAGTCACATAGAGAAGTGCACTAAATTTCTCTCCCTGGGTCTTGATCCGGATACTTCCCTGAAGGATATCTCCTGTTTTCAGGTTAAAGCGGCGGATCTGTGAAGGTGAAACGTAAATATCATTTTCTCCCGGAAGATAATTGGCACAGCGGATAAATCCATATCCGTCAGGCAGTACTTCCAGAATACCGTTAGCTTTCTCTCCGCTGTCCAGCTGTGCTGTATCTGACGGAGTACCTTCTTCAGCCCGATCCTGATATCTGTCATTTCTTTCCTGACTCTGTTCATTATTCCGGTAGGAAAAACGTTCCTGGTTTCTTTCTGTATTTCTTTCCTGATAACGCTCACGAGATTTCTCCTGTGTGCGTTCCTGATAAGTTCTTCTTTCATTATTCCGTATGACATGATTTTCGGACCTGACCAATGTTTCTGCAGGTTTGCGTACTTCCCGGATTTTATTTTCCGGCTGTTCTGTACGGATATTTTCTTTTTCCGGCTGCGGAGCTGTATTCTGCGTATTCTGCTCCTTTTCGTCTTCCTGAAGCATTCTTTCGATAAGTTCAGGCTTCCTGAGGGTGGAAATTCCTCTCAGACCCCTTGCTTTTGCCAGATCTTTTAATGTCGCAAGCGACAATGATTCGTATTTTTCTCTCATAAAAAATCCCTCTGTCTGCCATATTATGAAAAATTAATTTATGTTACGGGATACTCTGTCAGATATGACTTGACCTTACAGATCACAGAGCGACTGCACACAGTTATGCAGCCGATGATGTATCTGTTTTATCTCCGGACCTGATTCAGTCCTTTTGAAATGTATCTACGGATTGCATTGTATCACACTTTTGCAATCCCAGTATCTTGACCTTATTTTATCACAAAAATCCTGTAGTTGTCTACAGGTTTATCATCAGTGTACTACGTTTCCTACGATGCCATAGGATACCACATACATGATCACTGTTGCCATGATGATACCACAAAAAATAGCCAGTGAAGATTTCTTGATATCCACATCAAGAAGAGATGCGATCAGAGAACCTGTCCATGCTCCTGTTCCCGGAAGGGGAATTCCTACAAACAAAAGCAGCCCCAGAAACTCATATCTCTTAATCTGGTCACTTTTGCCCATGGCACGATTTTCCATTCTGACGATCAGTCCATGAAAAATTTTGGTTTTCTTTAACAGCTTAAAGATCTGTTTGATAAAAAGCAAAATAAAAGGAATGGGGATAATGTTTCCTATAATACAGATCAGAATGGCTTTTGCCGCAGATACCTTGAGAAGTGATGCAGCCAGAAGCCCTCCCCTCAGCTCCAGTATGGGAATCATGGAAATAATAAATATGACCATTTCTCTTGATATATGCTGGGACAGATTATCAGTAAACCATTGTACTAAAACTTCCATAAATCAAAATTACTCCTTATTTTTGAGATAGTTTTCGAGGAATGTGATAAATGTCTCCATTTCTTTCTGTGTGCCGATGGTAATACGAAGATGATTGCCTGTTCTTCCTCCCGGAAAATAACGAACATAAATATGTCTTTCTCTCAGTACTTTGAACAACTCCTCTGCCGGACATGTCTCATGGGTCGCAAAAATAAAGTTGGTCATGGAATCTTCAAAACTGAATCCCAGTCTCTGAAGCTCTTTCTTTGTCCATTCTCTTGTAGCAATGATCTTCTGACAGGTTTCGTTGAAATAGTCTTTGTCCTTAACAGACGCTACTCCTGTTACAAGGGCTGTACGGTCCATTGTATAAGAATTAAAGGAATATTTTACGTCATTAAGAAACCTGATCAGTACAGGATTACCCATGGCATATCCAATACGCATACCTGCCATGGATCTGGATTTGGAAAATGTCTGTACAATCAAAAGATTATCATATTTTTCAATAAGTGGAAGTGCTGAATGTCCTCCGAAATCCACATATGCTTCATCCACGATCACAACTACATCCTGATTTGCCTGAATGATCTCTTCTACCTCAGAAAGAGGCATCTCCACACCGGTAGGTGCATTGGGGTTCGGGAAAACAATACCACCGTTTTCTCTGAAATAATCTTCTTTTCTGATATGGAAATGTTCATCCAGTGCCGGTCTCTCATATGGAATACGGAACAGATCTGCCCATACATCATAAAAAGAATAGGTAATATCCGGAAAAAGAATAGGCTTATCACTGTTAAAAAAGGTAAGAAAACTCATGGCAAGTACATCGTCAGAGCCCACTCCCACAAACACCTGTGTTTTGTCCAGACCATAATTATCTGCAATCGCCTGTACCAGCATTTCTGCTGCCGGATCAGGATAAAGTCTCAGCTCTTCTGTAGAAAGATTCTTAAGTGCTTCTGTAACAGCCGGTGAAGGGGGATATGGATTTTCATTTGTATTCAGTTTGATCATATCCAGCTGGTTTGGCTGTTCTCCCGGAGTATAAGGTACTACTTTACGGATATTATTTTCCCAGTTTTTCATGATATCGTCCTTTCCTGTGTTCCATGAAGTTACTGTTCATGTCCTTACCAGTAACTCTATACAGATATTTATCATCGCTGTTTTCATTTGTGGCGACTTTATCAATTCCCTCATTCATTCCACTGTATTGTACCTACTCTTCCTGTATTTGTCAAAGATTTTCGTTGCTGTGAACAGTAATAGATTTTCTCCCCCTTGCCTGTTTCCTTATAAAAACAATCGGACGAAACCATGCTGTGATCTCATCCGACTGTTTTGGTTATATTATAATTTTGAGGGACAACACTGATATCAGATACGTGCTACACCTGTTTTTCTTGCTGCTTCTGCTACTGCTTTGGCTACTGCCGGTCCTACTCTCTTATCAAAAGCCTTCGGAATAATATAATCCTCGGAAAGTTCTTCTGCCGGGATCAGATCTGCCAGTGCTTCTGCTGCTGCAAGCTTCATTTCATCATTGATCTCTTTTGCTCTTACATCGAAAGCACCGCGGAAGATTCCAGGGAATGCAAGAACGTTGTTGATCTGGTTCGGGAAGTCACTTCTTCCTGTAGAAACAACCTTGGCTCCGCCGGCTTTTGCATCATCCGGGAAAATCTCCGGTGTAGGGTTGGCACATGCAAATACGATCGCATCTTTATTCATGGTCTTGACCATATCTGTAGTTACTGCACCAGGTGCGGAAACACCGATAAATACATCAGCACCAACCAGCATATCTGCCAGTGAGCCAGATTTTTTGTCAAGGTTTGTTACTTTACTCATTTCGTCTTTGACCGGGTTCATTCCTTCCGGACGGCCTTCGTAGATTGCTCCCTTTCTGTCGCAGAGAGTGATGTTTTTAAATCCTGCTGTAAGAAGAAGACGTGCAATGGAGATTGCTGCCGCACCTGCACCGTTCATGACGATACGAACATCTTCTTTTTTCTTTCCAACAACTTTCAGTGCATTGGTAAGTCCTGCCAAAGTGATGATGGCAGTACCATGCTGGTCATCATGGAAAATCGGAATATCGCATTTTTCTTTCAGTTTCTTTTCGATTTCAAAACATCTCGGTGCGGAAATATCTTCCAGATTGACACCACCAAAAGATCCTGAGATCAGATAAATAGTATTTACAATCTCATCTACATCATTACTCTTGATGCAAAGAGGAAATGCGTCAACATCCGCAAATGCCTTAAAAAGAACGCATTTACCTTCCATAACAGGCATACCTGCTTCTGGTCCGATGTTTCCAAGGCCAAGAACTGCAGAACCATCTGTTACTACCAGACACATATTCCATCTTCTTGTAAGTTCGTAAGATTTATTAATGTCCTTCTGGATTTCCAGACATGGCTGTGCAACACCAGGTGTATAAGCCAGTGAAAGATCGTCTTTATTTTCTACAGGTACTCTTGTTACTACTTCGATCTTGCCTTTCCATTCCCCATGTAATCTTAATGATTCTTTTGCGTAATCCATTGCTGTAACTTCCTCCTTAGGATTTATGATTTATGATATTTTCATTATAAAACAAATTGTTGCTTGTTTCTATTGTTTTTAGTAGTTTCCTGTAAAGAATTTGCTGTCCTTAGGAAGTTCGTATCCTTCAAAATATTTATGGAAGTCTAGTTTCAGATATCCACAGAGGTTTGCAAGTTCCACCATAGTATTGTCATTAACCGGGATACCTTTTTCTCTTCTTTCTTTTTCAGCAAATACTTCTTTTTCGCCATGTGTATAGATACGATCTTTGCCATCTGCCTTCGGGCTTTCACGAAGTGCTTCCAGGTATTCAGAAAAATGTTTCTTAATTGCTTCCGGATCTCCAAATGCAGCAGGATTGATTGCCATAAATCCATGGCAGATGCCTGTCTTGTCCGGGAAAGTACAGCAATGATCTGAAGTAACACCCATGGAAAGGATAGAGCTGAACAGTTCACAGACCATACCATATCCATATCCCTTATGGCTTCCTGTAACTTCTTCATTGCCACCCAGAGGCATGATTCCGCCACCATTTTTAGCTACGATATTGGCCAGAACATCCGGTGCATTGGTGCTTGCATGACCATCTTTATCCAGTGCCCATCCTTCCGGAAGCGGTTTCTCCATTTTGTTGTACATTTCCAGCTTACCTCTGGTAACTACTGTAGTAGAGCTGTCAAAGAAAAACGGATATGGGTCTGCTGGCATTGCAACTGCAATAGGGTTGGAACCAAGCATGGCCTTTCTTCCGAATGTAGGTACCATGATAGCTTCAGAGTTGGTACATGCCATACCCATAAGACCTTCATCACATGCCATCTTTGCATAATATCCGGCAATACCAAAATGATTGGAGTTACGGACAGAAACAATACCTACACCTGTCTTCTTTGCTTTTTCGATTGCTTTCTTCATTGCAAAAACACTGATCAGCTGTCCCATTCCGTTGTGTCCGTCAACAACTGCGGAAATCGGTGTTTCAAATACAACTTCCGGCTGTGCATCACGATGAATGGTACCCTTTTCCAGTCCTTTATGATAACGTACCATTCGCTGCATACCATGACTCTCTATCCCATAAAGATCAGCTGTAAGAAGTACATCCTTGATCTCATTGCTTTCTTCTTCGTTGAAACCGAATGCTTTGAACACGTCTTTACAAAAATGATTCAGTGTGTCATATGACCATGTTACGTATCCCATCGTATAATCCCTCTTTCCGGTATGCCCGATTTTATTTTTTGGCATTACCAATATTTACTACTAATTCTACCACTGGTATTACCAATTTTCAATAGGATACGAATATTTTTTTTATTTTTTAAGACGGATTAACGTCTTCCCTGCTGTTGTTCTTTCTGTATCTCATCCAGATACTGCTCAATGGTTTCCATATGCTGGGACATGGCCAGTTCTGCTTCCTCTACATTTCCGTTGATGATTGCCTCAACCAGCTTATGATGCTGCTCATCTACCACACTGGCAGACTGATTTTTCTTCATGATATAATCTCTGGTTCCCTCAATGATGTTCTCTGTCAGCTGATCTGCAGCTGACAGAACACTGTACAGCATAGGATTGTCTGCAATCCTGGCAATCTTCTGATGAAGTTCCTGATCCAGCTTTCCTCGTGTCTTCTCATCTTCCGCAGCATCCAGTCTTGCAAGGATCATCCATAGTTCTGCTGCATCCAGTGGCGTACACTTTTTTGCTGCCAGAAGTGCTGTTTCTCGTTCCAGTGCTGCACGAAGCTGCTGGTTCTGTCTCAGATATCCGTTATTTAAGCGAAACAGGATAGACAGAGGTCCGATCAGCCAGGTATCCAGATTTTCTGTAATATAATTTCCTCCTCCTGGTACAGATTTGACAATACCCAGAAGTTCCAATGCCCGAAGGACCTCCCTTACAGCAGGACGTGATACCCCCATTGTCTCTGCCATGGTCCTCTCAGCCGGGAGAGCCGCCCCTGCTTTCAGATTCCCTGTCTGTATATTCTCTATGATCTGCTTTAAGATCCCATCAAAAGCCCTTTCTTCACCAATTTCCCTGAACATATACCTTCCTCCAAATTTTTATCTCTTTTATCATCGGGGAGTCTGCCCCAATATTATTTATTTTCTGAATTATTTTTTCTATTTTCCGTTTAAGTATAGCATTTCCACCATTTATCCACAAGTAAAGTACTTTATTATGTACAGAAAAAAAAGTTTTCTTTTAAGATTCGAAAAAATTTATACATCTTGTACTTTTATCACAGATGGAGAATCCGGGATTGCCGATACCATGACCACTGATTGGAACTCCTCTCCATTATCGATCCACTGACAGCTGCCATCATATTTAGAAGCAATTTCCTCAATAATCCCAAGGCCAAATCCATGAGACCAGGAGTCAGTCTTACTTGTTTTACCATTAAACTTTATGCTGGGATCTTTGCTGTTGATCATGTGTATCGTAAAAAAGTTCGCCGTCTGTCTGGCAGTAATGTTAATAAATGGTTTTTCTGAATGAGAAGTCTGGCAGGATTCAATCGCATTATCCATCAGGTTGAAAAAGATACTGCTCAGATCACTGCTTTCGATGTTAAGATTTTCGGGAATCAGCAGTTGAAATGAAGTTTGGATATTGTATTGAACAGCCTTTTGACGTTTGCTTGTCAGAATGGCATTGAGCAGAGTATCACTACAGATTGGACGGAAACGCTCCTTCTGGAAGGTAGAAGTCAGCTCCTCGAGATAAAGAGTAGCATCTTCATAGCGACCCTCGTCCATCAGTGATTCATATATAAGGAGTTTCTCTTTCATACTTTGCTGCATGGAAAGGGTTTCCTGGCGGCACTTTGTAAGAGTCACATTCTGATCATTTTTTATCCGCTGCTGTTTTTCAAGGATCAGAAGTTCCGCTTTTTGCCGGCTGTCCTTCATTGTATTCATAGTGATAAAATATAAAAAGTAAAAAGCGCTGAGAATGCTGAAAATACTGACAACAGAACTAAATACAGCGTAAGATGAATTGTTATCATCCAATACACTATGATAAATAATACAAATACATTGTGACATCAGTATCACTATAAGTATCAGCATCGTTGTAAATATTTGAAATCGTCTCGAATTTTTTTTGTTTTTCATGATAATACCTTCCCTTTTATTTAGATTATCGAAGGATATTGTGGAGATATTTGTCTGCTTCCTCATATTTGCCGGCTTTCATAAGATAATTCAGGGACAACATATGATTTTCAATATCATGATTCCATTTTCGGAGATTCTGGTATTCTGTCTCAATATCATCAAAGAAAATCAGTTGTTCTTTTAACAGCAGAATCTGCTTTTCATGAAAGATCCGTTCCTGTTCCTGGATTCTGATATTATGCAGTCCCCTGATAAATATGGGAATTGCAGGAATGGTCAGGCAACAAAAAATAAGAAAATAACCAGGAATTTCAGACTGATTGTTGCATAAAATTGATAGCGTAATACAAAGCCAGTAAAAGGGAAAGAAAATCTGCGTAAGAGGTACAATGCTGTAAGAACAAGTGAAAATGCCGATCAGATCAGACAGTTTTTTCCACATAAGACTTCCTACTGTTAGTACAATAATGCACAAAGTCACTGCATCCGAAACAGTGGTAACAGAATTCATACTGATAAATCCTGCATTCTGATGAAAAATGATTTTCTTTACGCTGACATACAGGCACATCATGAGTATTTCCATCAACATGATCGTACCTGTATAAAGAAAATAGGCAAATAATTTCTTTTTGAGCGAATCTGAATGCAGAAGCACTATGGATAAAAAACTGGCAAGATGTACGAAAATAAAAGGAACCTTGTCTGGCATAAGTTCGTAGCTGCCAATGATCAATATAATATGCATAAAAAGAATGCACAGATAAGTCTTAGATGGGGATAACCGTCCTCTCAGAATTTGACGGCTGAAATAGAAACACCACAAGGGGTATAGCAACGCATTAAATATAACTATTTTTTCATACACTGGAAAGCCCTCCTTTTGTTACTGTTATCAGTATAACATATGGCATAATTTCTATCTAGAAGAAAAGGGCCAGTCTCTCTTTAAGACTGACCCTTAAGGCAAGGTTTTTCTTTATCCTATTGTTACTGTTGATAAACCACCACAGCTGAAGAATGCAAATTCTCCTATATTCTTTATGCTGTCCGGAAGCACTGTCTCTGTCACATCTGAACAATTGCAGAAAGCATATGCTCCAACAGAAGTAACTCCATCCTCAATCTGGATCTCTTTTATCTCGGAACGGTACTGTGCCCATGGCACGTCAGCTTCTGATTCCCAGGAAACCATTGTTCCTTCACCTGTAATATGGAGAATTCCCTCTTCATCTAAGGACCAGTTTACGTTGCTGTCTTCTGTGCCACAGAAACCAGATTTCTCTGTTTCTATAGTATCTTCGTCACTGATTCCACTTTCTGTATTCTGATCAGTTCCGGCATTTTCATCATCGGAAAATGCTGGAGCCTCCTGTTCTTCCTCCACTGTTAGCTCCTGTTCTCCCTGATCACCGGACAGATCTGCCACAATCTCCTCTTCTGAATTTTCCCGATCTTCTGTTGTCAGTTCCTGTTCATCGGAAAAATCCTCTGTTTCCACTTCTACATCAATCCCGGCTGCCTGTACATTTTCCATACAGACTGCATAACCTCCAAGGCTGACGGCCAGCAGCAATGCTGCCAGCCCTGTTTTTCTTAAATTTTTCATACTCTGTCACCCTTACTTTCTGATCTTTACACTCTTTGCTTTGCTCCAGGAAGACAAAATCTTATTTTTTCCTACTGTTTTATAGGTAGCAATTCTTACATAATAAGTCTTTCCCTTTGCCTGTACGGAAAGTGTTGCCTTTGTGGTTCTGTTACTCTTCACATAAACAGTTTTTACACCGCTTTTGAAAGATTTGTTTCTGGAATACTGGATGACATATCCATTACCTGTTGTGTTTTTCTTCCACGTAACTGTTGCTTTCCTTCTGGCATTGTTGGTAACTTTGTAAATACCGGTCGCAGCAGGTTTCACAGTAACCGTCACCTTCTTGGTATTGGCATAATAATTTTCATCTGCTGTCACTTTAATAGTAATGGTTGCCTGTCCCACGAATCCTTTCGCAATGGTGATTTTTCCGGAGTTATTGATCTTTACATATTTGCTGTTTGAAGTATAACTCAGTCCATCCCAGTTTTCGTCAGATATCCATTCTGTAGTAATATACTGTTTTTTGGAAGAATAATTTCCGACAATATTGTCAGCATAAATTTTGTTTATTCCCTTTGCTATGTTCAGAGTGAATGAAGTACTTCCTTCCAGATAATTTCTTCCTTCTTCTGCTGTTATAACAATCTTTACAGCTCCTGCTTTTTCTGCTGAATAATAAATTCCTTCATCCAGATCTGTGTCAGAAGCCCACACCATATCTTCATTCTCAACAGATCTGCTGAGGCTGCCATCTGTTTTCAGAACTTTCCATCTGAGTTCGCTGAAGTCTCCTACAGCAATTTCGATTGTCTCTTTTTCCAGCTTCAGAACAGGTTCTGCCTTATTGATCAGGAAAGTTCCTTCCAGGCTTCCACCATAATTTCCATCTCCTGTGATGGTGAAGGAGGCTGTACCTGCATCTGTATTATCTTTACAGCTGATCTGGTAATCTTTGCCTTCTTCCAGAGTGTAATCTCCATCTTTCAGTGTTACTTTTGGTGTCTGAGCCTCGCCATTGTAAGTATAACCGCTGGTCGCAATATCACTCACGCAGATAGAAAGATCTCTCTTTACAGGCTCCTTTGTTTCCGGATTCCATGGAATCCATGTAATTTCGCCACCATATCCCTGAAGTTTGTCCAGTATCCAGGTGCTGTCTGCGTATGGGTAATATGCAGTTGCTTTTACATTTTTGAAGATGTCAGTGCCGAACTTCGGACAATTACCGTAGAAATAAATGTTTGTAAGGTTCTGACAGTCTGCAAAGGCTTCATCTCCGATTTCTGTAACTGTATCCTTGATATTTACATCCACAAGGTCTGCACAGTTGCTGAAAGCGTTTGGTTTGATGACTGTTTCATCTTCCGGATTAAGCATTGGAATCTCTGTTCCTTCTGACAGTTTCACACCACAGTCTGAACAATATACATCACCTGTGTATCCTGGTTCTGTAGTGGTTGCATCTTTCTTATCTCTGATTTCTGTGTTTCCGGTATGATTATCCGGATCCACTTCTCCGTATGTCTTTCCGCATACTTCGCAGATTGCTTTGGAGATACAGGTTGCTTTTCCGCCTTTGTGACCATTTTTATCACACTCAGTAACTTCATTCTCTTTTCGTGGAATCGTTTTTCCTGGAACAAGTATCTCTTTGCATATGCTGCAACAGGTGTCTCCTGTATATCCTTCTTTTTCGTAAGTAGGTTCCACACGGTTTAAGATTTCTGTTTTGCCATGTCCTGTTGCTTCTATTTCTTCTGTGTAGCTTTCTCCACATGTACAGGTATATGTTTTTACACCTTTTTCTGTGCAGGTAGGTTTTTGAGTAATTGTGCTTGTAAAGTTATGTTTGTGTTCTCCCTCGCCAGCCACATTGATACTGCCATTTATAATATTCAGTTCAACCGCATTTAAATCACCGTCTACGATGTCTCCGTCTTCATAAGAAACTGTAACCGGATAATTCCCCTCAGTTTCAGGTGCCTTAAAGGTAAGTAATGCAATGTTTCCATTGGAAGTATCTGCATTCACTCCATCCCAGAGAATAATTACAGGATTTGCTGTCAGATCGCCAGGTCTGGTCATTGTTAAGGAACTCAGTCCATCCCCTCCCTGAATGCCGGTTAATGTTAATGCCTTATCATAAGTTACACTGATGGATGCTCCACAGATACCATGATTGTCAGAAATTGAAATAGGAACTGTAACCGAATCTTCTTTTCCTGCCGTGACTGTTCCCACCGTCAGGTTTACTTTGAATGTGTCTGCAAATACATTTCTGTTTCCCAGCAGCATCCATAAACACAGAAATGCAACTATAAAACGTAGTTTTTTCATGACTGATCTCCTTTCTTTAATATGTTGGAATTGAAATAGCTGAAGACCAGGAGGAAGATGCTCCATTCTGATCATTGTACGTACCACTTACGGACACTGACCTGGTACCTGGCGAAACAGAAACTGTCACCCAGCCAGTATAATGTTCCTTATATCTTTCTGGTTGTCCTGCATAAGGTTCTGGCCATCCGGGAAGTGTAACGACTCCCGGACAGTATCCATTAATATATGGTGTGATTGTCTGAGTATAGCCATATTTCGTTTGAGGAGTAATAATATCTATCCAATGAAGCTGGATCTGTACAGAATTTGCTGTTCTGTTCTGGTAAGAAGCATCTACAACATAATGAACACCATACTTGCCGCTCCACTGATATCCCCACTGATCAGCCACTCTCTGTGTTGTTGCAGTTCCAACTGGTGAATAATAGAAGGTAATGGTTTTTGCTGTTGTGGAATCCCACTTGACACTCTGCGCTCCAGGTGTATTATATCCATCTTTTCCAGGTGCAGAAATTGTATTTGTTGTTCCAAATGCATATCTCGCTGATGAACTTCCCAGATCTGTACCATTGGTTGAACGATACAAAATTTTATAAGTATAACTGTTTGCTGTAGCAGAAGCATAAATATCAGAAGCTGTAAGATTTCCGGAAACAGTCACGCTGGTAATACCTTTGTTCGCCCCTAATGAATATCCATTGGCAGCCTGATAAGTGATATCAAGCGTATCACCATAATAAATTGCACTGCCACTGTTCAGCTCTCCAGTCTCAGCTTCTTTATATGGAGAGGATGTTCTGGAAACATGAATGGTATATCCTGTTCCATTATTCCATGTAACTGTATATTCATCTGGAATTACTTTTATAAAAATAGCTGCTTTTTCAACTGATCCTGATACCTCGATTGTTTCTGTACCATGTTCCCTCATTGTAAATCCTTCTTTTATGCCATAATCAATGGTCAGTACATCTCCATAATAAACCGTTGCCCCATTGGAAAGTGTATCTATTGCTGCTCCTGCATTTGGCGATGATACACGACTTACCGTAATAATACCGCCCTCAACCTCTTTCCAATTCACCGTATATTCTTCTGGGATCCACTCAGCATATACTGTCTGATCTTCACCTGAAGAAAAAACTGTTTCATCTGTAACCAGTGTTCCATCCGATAATTTCCATCCTCCGAATTTGAATCCTGTTTTTGCAGGTGTCGGCATCTTACACGTCTGTCCAATTGGTGTTCCTGTTGGAACAGTTACTTTCTTTGTATCACATTCTCCACCTTTGGCATCAAAAGTAAGATCATAAGAAGTCATAAGTTTATTCAATGTATCACAGTCAACTTTTCGTTTCTCACCTTTTGTAAAGATCAGATTATCATTTTCAACAAGATCTTCGCAATAAACAACATCGCCAGTGACATTCAGTTTGGTTGCAAGTTCTTCTTTCTCCTGTGTAAGGACAGCCCCTTTCAGCAACAATGCATTTGGTCCTTCTGACGCAAGTTTCGTCTCGCCATAAAGACCCAGTTCTGTCTTTTCTGCCTTCAGGATACAACACACTCCACTGTTGCTGACCGTTGTCTGTCTCAACGAAGTATCCGGCGAGTTGATCTGAAGAGGAGTCTTGCCCGAACCGATAATATTAAGTCTGTTGATAATTGTCATCTCGGCATTGGAATCAATGATGAGATTCTTAAATGTTTTTCCATAGCCATTGATTTTAAAGAAAGCAACACTGTCATCAATCGACAGTTGCATGTTATCAAGAGTATCCGTCATATCATCCATTAAATTAATGGTCACTGCTTTAGTTCCTGATGAAATCGCATTCTCCACAACATCGGAATTGGCTGCGTCAATAATCAGGCTCTTTGTTTCCGGAAAAGCATTTTTACCCAGGTGCACTACATTCTTACCTATATAAAACGCTTTCAGTTTGCTGCAGCCTTCAAAGGCATGATCACCAATGCTTGTCATTCCTGGTGCATCAAGCTGCCATAATTCAGAACAACCTTTAAAAGCATTATCAGGAATATCTGTAATATACTTATTCAGTTCAATTCCTGTTATTGGTTTGTTCTGAAAAGCCTTTGAAGAAATACCGGTGATCTTAACTACTGATCTTGTACCATCCATATTATCGATTGCTTTATAATCCGGAATGATCACATAACTGTCCTGGCCGGTATATTTTTCTACCACACCATCTTTGTTTACCTGAAGTCCATCCGTACAGAACATTTTTTCATTTACATAGTCTGAAATTTCAGATGGTACATCAAAAGAAATCTGTGCGGTCTGATGGTCATTAAAATCTGCACTACTTACAGAAAAATCTTCAAATCTGTGAAGATCATCATGCAAAATACTGTGAGTATAAACATAATAACTTGCGCTGGCAATATCATATGCAACCATGCCATACACATCTGCTGTTGTTGCCATAACCACACGATGATATCCTGTCTGTGTATTCTGTGTTGTATAGGTTATGGACTCCTCTTTTGTTTCTACATTGGACCAGGTTGTGGATGATGCATACTCATTAGATTCAGATGCTGCACTTGTCTGTCCCTGTGTTGAGCTGTCATTTCCTGTATTAATATAAGATTTCCCAACACCGGTCTTTTCACTGATCTTCTGGGATACTCCAATTGCCAGTGATTTGGATTCTGCAGAAGTTTCGCTGGCACTGAAGCCCTTTTCTGAATTCCAGGTAGAAGTGTTTGTGGTATTGGTTGTATGATGTTGCAGCGTTCCTGTCTGGTCTGATCCTCCTGTATCTGTATCAGAGCCTGTTTTTTTCAGTTTGTCATCTTCTTTGGTTGTTACATCGTTTCCTTTTGTTTTTGTATCTGTACCAAATTTTTTATCTCGACTGCCACCTGCTGTGGCACCGCCTTCCAGACCGCCCTTCTGTCCTGCCTTATAATTAATACTTGCATCGCCATGAAATTCCCATGACCCACTGTCATAAGCAGTTTTTTCGTCTCCATATTCGACAGTAGTTTTTCCATGCTCTGTTGTATCAGTGCTGCCATAAGTTTTGGTATTATTGGTATCTGTATGGAGATTATAAGTATCTGTAGAATCTACAATGCCGGTAGTCTTTGAACCTCCCTGGTTGTTGACAACATACCAGTTATCTGTGGAAGATTTGGAAATTGATTCTGCTTCTTCTCGTGTGTAACCATTTTCCTTACACCATTCCTCATCTACACTGATACTGTCCGACCAGCCTTTTGACAATGTCCAGGATGCCGTATCTGTAGTTGCCTTCTGAGCTGCCTTTGTATAGGAATCCATGAGACTGGTTTCTGTTTTTGAAGAGTGTGTGGTGTTGATCGTGTATGTGACACCACCGCTGAGTACTTTTCCGAAGTTATCAACGGTACTGACCGGAACGTTTTTGATTTCACCAATCTTATAGGCAAAAACAATTGTTTTCCCATCATCATAGATAACCGGGTCAGTCAGTTTCTTCTTTTCCCATGCCTGATTACGGTCACTGATCCAGTTGGCATAGAATACTTTATTTCCAGTTTCCCCTGGTTTGATTCTTTCTACCATATTACCATTTGCATCAGACCAGCCGGTAAAGGTATACCCATCAAAGGTAAGTGTTGGCAGTACTAATCCATCTGCTGTAGTATAAATAAATTTATCAATATTCTGTTCCCGGTCAACCTGGGCAAATTTTGCTTCTGAATAGTACTGGACAGTGTAGCTGACTGCTTTCCAGTGTGCATAAAATTTATAAGGTTTATCTACACTTTCTATTTCTGTAACCCTGTTTGCATTATCTCCGGCACCGTCATACCATCCAAGGAATTTATAGCCATACACTACAGGATCCTTGTCACTGCTGAGAACCAGCTTATCACCTTTTTTTACAAATTTCGGATTCTTGTTTTCTATCTTATCCTGGCTTACCAGTTCTTCCAGGTAACTGTCTCCATTGGCAAGATCATAACTGATAGGCCATGTCTCAATATACCATGGCTGCGGTTCCACATAAGTCACCCCACAGACAGCACAATAAGCCCCCTGGGTCCAACCAGGTTCTTCCGTAGTAGGTTCAACAGCTGGAATGATAACTTCTGTATGACCTGTTTGAGAAATTATGGTGTCCTCCAAAGTAGTTTCGTGCCTGCCTTTTGCATCACTGTAATATCGGTTGCAAATAGAACAATACCAGTAATTTTTGTTTCCGTCTTCTGTGCATGTTGGTTCTTTTCGTTCGATTTTTTCTTTTTCATGTTTACATACATGCCAGTGGGAATGTTTCAATTCCACATCATACCCTTGTGCGATATATCTGCGGAGTGTAACCACATCCAGGGAATTCAGCTTGCAGTCATCATTTACATCTGCCGCACGTTCATTGATCTCTTCATCGTACCCAACAATATTACGGCGGATTTTTATAATATCTGTTGCATTGATTTTATTATCTGAATTCACATCTCCCGGTGTAAAATTCGGTGCAACTGTAACGGTTCCCGGATTCGACTGTAATTCAACCGGGTTAAAATCATTGTCGTAAGCATCACCATCTGCCGTTTTTACAGATATCTTCATTTCTTTTTCAGGAACACAGTCTGCATCTACATGAAAAGTAAGCGTCAAAATAACTCCATCTTTGATCTCATCTTTTCCAATGCTTACGCCATCCCAGGTAAACCTGCAGGGTGACGCATAACTGGAGGGACCTGCCATGTTCAGCATTTCAAAGGCTTCTCCGGAAGCCCCATCCACTAATGTAAGTCCTTCATCGTAGCTTACTTCAAGTGTCGTCCCGATAATTCCAGGATTGTCTTTTATCAGAACGTTTACAACTACAGACTGCCCTGCTTCTGCTTCTTTACTTTCTACTGTAATTGTTGCTGTTTTCTTTTCTTCCGATTCTGAACCTGCTGCCTGGACTGGAACAGATGACCACAGCATCACGAATGCTAAAATTACAGACAGAAATTTTCGCATGTGTTTTATTTTCGTTTTCCCCCTTTCCCATGTTTTTTTATTTTCTCTCATACCACATCTCTCCCTTCTGTAAATTCATTTTCAGTATACCTTTTTGTATTTACAGATTTGTTCCGGACATACAGAGAACCTGCCACCTACATGACCTGCCACTGGCAGCTCATTACGGATGCTTTGGCAACTGGCAGCTTCTCCTGCATACTTTGGCATAACAACAGCAGGGCCAAATCCATGTCATACAATTCGATTTTCAGAAAATTCAATACAAAAATGTATATTATCAGATTTATTATAACTTTCTTCCAACTATCCATAAAGCGATTTACACCAATAGCACGTTTTCTGTAACGAACAGCATATTTCGGCAAAACTTCCCTTTTTACACCACTTGACATATTCTCCATATTGTTCTATTATGTTTGTGTGAGAACGAAATGTACTTTTCCTTTTATGTTCTTACATCACATTTCGCCTGCTGTGTTTCACAGATTCTTACAGGTATTTCTGGCACATCGCCAACACTATTCAATTCTATATTTCATTTGTTGGCAGTACCGGAAAGACTGTAAGTATCATACTCATGATTTCACTTTCCCTTATTACCGGAAAGAGAGGTTTTATGAGTTACACGAAATGCACCTTTGATGAGCTTAATCTCCTGGATGATTTTCTCCTGAATGCCATTGCATCTGATCCTGAGATTGGAAACGACTTCTGCCGGACACTGATATCTGTTCTTTTACAGAAGGATATTCAGGATCTTCACGTTGTCGCTCAGAAGGTTATCATGCCACCTACACCGGGGCATCGTGGCGTACGTCTGGATATTGAAGCCAGGGAATCTTTGGAATTTTCTCCTGGAAGTCCCGGAGATGAATTACAATGACGGTCTGGTGTTTTATTATTTTAATGCTTCTGGCACAAAGGGCGGTACTCCTGCCATCAAAGCTATGCTTAATTATCTACAGAACAGCTGCGAATCTAACGTTATTAACATTTTGGATCTACTCAGTGACTATGGTGAAATTCCGGAGGATCTGAAGGAACAGATAACTGACCAAAAAGATATTTCTGTATTACGCCACTGGCACAAACTTGCTGCCAGATCTGCCAGTATTGAAGAATTTCGCCAAAAAATCCTGTAAACACCAGTAATCCCCATAAGACGTTTTTACATATCACGTCCTATGGGGATTTCGTTAATTTATATCACATTTCATATGGAGTTTAGCCTGAAATTATATTATAAGATCACATTCTCTAAATCTTTTTCATAGGATGTGATTACTTTGTGGCCATCTTTGGTTACAAGTACATCATCTTCGATACGAACACCACCAATGCCCGGCAGATAGATACCCGGCTCACAGGTAAAGATCATTCCCTCTTCCATGATGAGCTCATTAACATCATCCATGTACGGATCTTCATGAATATCAAGACCGATACCATGACCTGTACGATGCAGGAATTTATCGCCATAGCCGTATTTCTCGATCACCTTTCTAGCTGCCTGGTCAACATATTTCGCCGGTTTTCCAGGTTCAACCTCTGCAATAGCAGCTCTGTTAGCTTCTAATACGATGTTATAAATATCACGCATCCGTGCATCCGGCTCACCAATGAAGAAGTTACGGGACAGGTCTGCCCAGTAGTACTGATAGCATGTACAGAAGTCAACTGTGATCGTGTCACCTTTTTTAATCAGGCGCTCACCCGGCCATCCATGCGGGCTGTCAGAACTCGGTCCTGTTAATGTCTGGATGCATGTAGTCTCTGTAATAACGCCCGGTGTCTTAGCCATCGTACAGTACAGATCCAGTGCCATTTCCTTCTCAGAAACGCCTTCTTTCATTATAGTTTTCAGATGATCCAGGGCAACATTTGCTGCATCAGATGCCTTCATAATCAGCTCGATTTCTAAATCGTCTTTGATCTGACGAGCCAGCTTGAACATATCTGCTACATCTACTAACGGCATATTCAGTTCATTGAGAATGTTACCAATGCGCATGGAATAGTAGCTCATCTCTACACCCAGTGTAGCACAGCCTGCGATCTGCTCTTTCAAAACCCCGATCGGTCCAACACTATCCTGATACTGTACCTCTGTAACTGTTGTTCCAGCCATACAGTTGGAGTTTACAGTGGGAATAATCGCATTACAGGTTTCTTTCTCTGCATCAAGTACCAGACCCAGGAAACGGTCATACGGATGAAGCATAACACCTGTTAAGTGATACATTGTTAAGGAATCACCTACGATTGCTTTGGAAATGTTGTTGCGACGAAGAGACTCATATGCTTTTTTTCGTCTGTTTTCATATACGTGCTGCATAATACTTTTCTCCTTTATTATGTTGCATAATTTTTTTACTGCCTATTCACTTTTACTCCGAAGTAATTATGTATATTATAAAAACGAGCTTTGTAATTTTAATATAAGATAAATTTCGTCTGTTGTCAAGAAGTTTTTATCTTTATATTAAATAAAAAAATAAGTGTTTTTTTGTTTAATATACCCAAAGTTTTTGTTGTATAAATTATTTTTTATGATATAATAAAGTAAAAGAATTATTATTGTATATTAAAAACGAAGCAGAAATTCATGAAAAAAGCAATACTACTATATTATGTATGGAGGTCTTTATTATGTATTATCAGGCACATGACAAAGATATCGAAAGAATCTACACAAGAAAAAATCACAAATGCTATGGCATGGGCTTAGGAATCATCATTCTTGATGATGTATATCCGGGATTTCCGGGAGACGTTCGTAATGCAAGCGCATTCCCATTCCCGATCCAGTATGAAGTCGTTGAAAATGTAGACATCTTTACACTGCTTTACAAAAAAGACAAAAGCTGCTGCTTAGAGCCAATCCTGAAAGCAGCCAAAAAACTGGAATCCATGGGATGCCGTGCCATCGCAGCTGAGTGCGGATATTTCGCATACTTCCAGACAGCTGTTGCCGGCGAAGTAGACGTTCCTGTATTTATGTCCAGCTTACTTCAGGTTCCGTTGATCCAGCAGACAATCGGTCCGAAGAAATCTGTTGGTATTCTTTGTGCTAAAAAGAACTGCCTGACAGATACCCATCTCGAAAGAGTTGGTATCCAGCCAGGAAGCAATTACTTCGTAAATGGTGCCCAGGATGATTATTCCTGCCATGCCTTTGACACACTTTGGGACAAGAATGTACGTCCCGAACAGCCGTGGTCCGATTATGCAAGTGCTGAAAAAAGTATGATTGAAATCGCCAAAGACATGAAAGCGAAACATCCTGAAATGGGTGCTCTTATGCTGGAATGTACAGGTATGCAACCGTTTGCCAGAGCCATCCAGAGAGAAATCGATATGCCGGTTTACAGTTGGGGGACTCTTCTTGATTATGCTTATGCAACAAGCGTACATCGTGACTACTACGGACACGTTTGATGTAAAACTTAATACATCCAATTAATCCTTTTCCAATGTATTAAGCACCGGATTCAAAATGAACGATTTTTCGGCATTCTGGATCCGGTGTTTTACATATAACATAAAAAAAACCGTCATTTTGAATAAAATTCAATTTTTTTACATTTTTTGTTTACATATAAAATCTGAAATGATAGAATCGATTCGATGGGGGAAATAATCAACGGAGGCAGGATATGAATAAAATCGGACAACAGATTAAGCTGTATAGAAAGAAAAAAGGATATACATTAGATGATTTATCAGAACGTTGTGGATTGTCAACCAGTTATTTAAGCTTGTTGGAGCGTGGTAAAAACAACCCTACAATATCAACAGTACAGGGAATATGTACAGCACTTGACGTGTCTATGTCTGATCTGTTTAGTGATATAGAGAAAAACAGATTTATCATCCGGGAAGACGAACGCGAATTACTCTTTTCCGAGAAAGATACTTTAAAATACTACTCCTTATCTGACAGAACATGGCCGGTTCAGATGATCACTATGGAGGTCACAGATTCTGTTGAACACACCTCTCACAAGCATGTTTTTTCTGAGATCGGACTGATTCTCGAAGGTCAGATGCAGATTACTATAGACGGTGAGACAACAGAGGTCTCCAAAGGCGACAGCTTATACATCATGCAGGGAAGCGAACACAGCTTCTACAACACTGATACCGTCCCCTGCATATCCTTATGGATTCAGGTCAGAAAGCCTTCAGACAATACCGATTGATACTCTTTTTCTTCAAAATTTCATTATAAACAGGCAGGTTCTTCGGAACCTGTTTTTTACGTCGTATTAAAAAACAAAAAAATTGCTGCTTTGCAGATCATAGTTTCTTCTTTCTGCAAAGCAGCGGCTTTATCGTTTACTGTATTGCCATTTGTTTTATCTATAATCAGCGGGCAGCATCGCGGATATCCTGTTCTTTTGCCAGCTGCTGACCACAAGGTGTAATGCACAGACCACCTTTACAGGTACAGCGAAGCTCGGACGGAAGCTGTTTTCCTACGCGGAACAGTGTTTCAGCTGTCTGATCCAACGGAATCAGCGGATCAAAGCCCCCCATAACCATATTTGCACAAACCACAGCATTCGCTGCTGACATAGCATTTCTGTTGATACACGGAATCTGTACCAGTCCGGCTACCGGATCGCAGATTGTGCCCAGGATATTCTGCACTGCACAGGAAGCTGCCATACAGGACTGCTCTGGTGTACCACCCATGAGATACACAAGACCACCTGCTGCCATACCGGAAGCTGCACCAGGCTCAACCTGACATCCGTATAACTCTGCAGAATAATTGCAGTCTTTGCTCATTACGATACCAATGATAGAGGTAACAAACATTGCTTTGACTTTTTCTTCCAGGCCAAAGCCAAGGTGTGTTGCAGTCCCCAGCACAGAGCCTGGAAATACACCAGCAGACCCTCCGGTAGGAGCACACAAGACAACGCCCATTGCACTACTATACTCCATAGTAGCCATTGCCCACGGAACTACGGTATTTAACACACCCATATCCAGTGCTTTCGGATTCTTCTTAACGTACGCTTCTACTTTGCCGGCTGTCGGTCCGATGATACCAGCCATATCGATATCACCTTTAAGAGCCGCTTTAGAGCTGTGCTCCATTGTATTGACAACATACTCCATGAACTTCCATACTTCATCATATGTCCATCCACTACGAGCCATTTCGTAATCAATTGCAAGCTCCCAAAGCTCTTTTTTGGTTTCCTTTGCAACGTTGAGCATCTCTTTTGCGCTTACAAAGGGCAGATCGCAATGTCGATTGGACGGTACCGCAAGAATAGGAGTCACATAGCGAACCTCTTCTACGCGAGGATTTGCTTTAAACTGCTCCAGAAGTTCCTCAGAAACCGGCTGTCTCTGTTTCAGGTTGATCAGACATTTTCCCTCTTTCTCGGAAACTGTTGATCCCTCATCCGGAAGAAGATGTGCAGAGAGTTCTTTCATTAAAGCTTCTGCTGCTTCCTTGTTGCAATCTGTAAAGAGCAGCACTTCATAGCAGTCACCAACGATTGTGATCGGGTAACCGTCAACTTCCAAAAGCTTTACTGTTCCTCCCCCCGTGGAATCAGAATGCACTACAACTACTCTGCCTTCTGTATTTTCCAGTGTAAGGTGAGAAATATTCGGTACGATTGGCGGGAAATCTTCGATTACGAATTCGATATCCACTCCCGCTGCTTTCGCATCAGCAAATGCTGTCAGTGTTGCCGGATCTTCCGGGTGTCTGCCCAGAAGACCGTTAATATATCCCATATCCGAACGCTGTCCCTTATACATCAGTGTGTAAGCACCATCCCTGGCAAAAGCGATTGTTGCTTTTTTCAGCTCACCCGGCAGAAGCTGCCGGGAAAGATAGCCGATTCTGGACGGCCCACATGTATGGGAACTTGAAGGGCCAGTCATAACCGGTCCAACGATATCATTAAAAATACTTGGATTCTGTCTTTTCATTTTTATCATTACCATTTTATTTGTTATAAAAGTTCAGCTTTAGCGCATTCTAACAGCTCGTCAACTTTTTTAAGCAGCTCCGGATCGATCTCGATCGGCTCGTCCTTGGCAAGCAGCTCTTCCGCGCGTTTTCCGGCACGTTCAACCAGATCTGGTGTTCCCTGGCGTTCCCACTCAGCCCATACACTGTCGAATCCGATAGACTGTGTAAACACCTCAGAACGGATATGCTCGATAGTATGCTCCTGCTCCATGAATGTTTCGTCGTTTTCGATAACATCACAAAGAGCTTCATATCCAAGTTCTTCTTCATCCTCAGCTTCAAGCGGTTTATTGGCTTTCTTGATCATAGCCATGATCTCATCGTCAATAACCAGCTGGTTCAAAGAACAGCTCATCAGGCTGGCCGTACTTCCGAATCCTGTAATGATTGTTCCACCGCCAAGTGCCGGCAGTAAACCGTTGATCATCTTCTCGTAACCCAGCTGTGCATCTGATGCGCAGCTTGTACAAGCGATACCGTAGACATCTGTCATCATGCCGATATGGCAGGCAAGCTGAGATGCCAGAGAACTTCCGATACCTGTTTCCGGAAGACCCAGAAGGTTCTGTGCAGATTTCATATTTACGAAGAACGGTCTTGCACCGTGGATCAGTACACATTCTGGATTAAATAAGTAAGCCACACATGCAAAAGCAAGCACTTCCGCATGGGACTGGGCAACTGTACCGGCAACAGAAAGCGGTCCTGTAAGTCCTGCCATCGGTGCTGCATGTAATGCTGTCGGAATACCTGCCTCAACCAGCATACGTGTACAATCTGTAATATTTTTTGCCAGACACAGCGGAGAGTCAGCAGCTACTGCTGTCATACCGATCGGATTGTGTGCAACGTCTTCTCCGCCAAACAACTTGAACAGCTTTACAATGTATTTTACATTACTCGGTGCGGAAATGCCCGGTGTGTAAATCGGCTTTTTACAATGTTTCAGCATAAGTGCTGTCTGTTTTAACTGTGTGATCTCCGGTTCATAATCGCTCGGATATACCAGAGCACACGGAATATCCAGGTTCGGTAACTGGTTCATCACATGAAGCGCTTCGATCAGATCCTTCTCTGTAGGATTGCGTTTCTCTCCTGTTTTATGATCAACGATCCACGGAATACCTCCGGTACTGTGTGAATATGTTCCTCCAAGCTCAACCTTCAACTTCTCGCCTGTTGTTGCGCATGTAAATGTAACTTCCTGTTTCAGAGATTTGATCATCTCAGCAACTAATTCCGGAGAAAAGAATACGCGTTCTCCTTCTTCTCTGCATCCGTGCTCGCAAAGCATTGCACGTACCTCCGGATCTTCGATGCGTACACCAACAGTCTGAATGATTTTAACAGAATACTGATGTAACAGCTCAAGCTGCTTTTCACTTACAGAGTAAAGTTTCGGATAACCTTTCATAATTGATATTTCCTTCCTGTTTTATTTTTTAGGAATTGATTATGTTGTTAAATCAACCATAATTCATTTTTTTATAAATGTCAATAGTTTATTTATAAAATACTGAATTTATTCATAGTTTTTTAGAATATATGGTAAGGTTTTGCAAAATTGCACATCTTGTTTTAGCAATAAATTATAATAAAATTACCATTTTATGATTTATTTTTAATTTCGTTTTGAATGTTTCATTTTTATTATAAAGTAGTAAAATTGCAAATTCATTACAATCAATTGTGAAATCGCATAAAAAACAGCCTCTTTTTTTAGTGATATAGTAAAAAAATTTCAATATTTAATAATTTACTTGTATTTATTTATATTATATGTTTTGATATAGGTATAAGGAAATTGATTATGTGAAAACAAAACAGAATGAAACGAAGGGAGAAATTCTTTATCATGAAAGAACAAAACACTCCAGCTAAAAAAGGCGGAAAATTAAAAAAGAACATTGCAACGCTTGTTATCCTGACAATTGCAGGTGCAATGGTATACTCCTTACCATACTTCAGGAACTACTATTATGATGCATTTATCGAGAGCTTCCAGATTACCCACATACAGATGGGTATGTTAGGATCTGTCTTCGGCGGCTTCAGTATCATTGCTTTCTTCCTGGGCGGTTTCTGTGCAGACCGTTGGCCGGCTAAAAAGCTGCTTCCGTTATCACTATTTGCAACCGGTGGTATGGGCTTACTGTTACTGCTCAAACCTCCATTCTGGGCTGTATTCCTGATTCATGCTCTTTGGGGTATCACATCTATCCTTACTTTCTGGAGTGCACTGGTCAAAGCACTCCGTTCCATCGCTGATGAAAATGAGCAAGGTAGGGTATTTGGTCTGTTCGAAGGTGGTCGTGGTATCACAAACATGGTTCAGTCCGCACTGGTTCTGGCTATGTTCGGTTTTCTTTCTTCCAAGATAAATACAAATTTTGCATTGATGACAGTTATCGTTGTGTATTCTGCTATCAATATACTTCTCGGTATCCTTGTTATCATCTTCTACAAAGAAGAACGCTTTGAACGTCAGACAACTGCACTGATCAACGTTCCGGCTATGAAAAAATTATTAAAAATGCCGACCACATGGCTTCATGTACTGATCATCTTCTGCTCCTATGCTATCTGCTGTAGCTACTTCTACATCACACCATACGCAACAAGCGTATTTGGTGCAACAGCTGTTATAGGTGCTGCTATGGGTTATTTCTCACAGTACTGCCGTCCACTCGGATGTTTCATATCCGGTTTCATGGCTGACAAGATCGGTTCCTCCAAGGTTTGTGCTATCTCCTTTGGTATTCTGATTTTAGGACTTCTGGGCGTTATCTTTACACCTGGACAGTCGTCCATGATCTTCATGCTTCTGGTCTTCTGTGCTGCTGTTTACGCTTCTATGTACGGTTGCCAGTCCATGCACTTTGCCATCATGGAGGAGGGCGATTATCCGATGGAGACCACCGGTACAGCAAATTCCATTCTGACACCACTCGGATACAGCGTTGAGCTGTTCGCCCCGATGGTAGCTGGTCTTTGTCTGAATCGCTGGGCAGGTGCTACAGGATACAAAGTATTCTTCTCTATCCTTACCGGTTTGGCAGTTATCGGTCTGATCTCCACTCTTCTGTGGATGGTAAAAACCAAAGACAGACGTATGGAAATCGCTGCTGCCAAAAAGGCTAAAGCCGGTAAATAATTCATTACAGCATGTGTAGCCGCATTATTTTCACTACGCCTTGTTTTGAGGCACTTACTAAGTTTGTGGTGATTTTTTTCAATTTACCTCTTGACAAAAGTCATTACATATCAGTTGCTGTTTCAATTATTGGCAGTACCGAAAATCCTGTAAACACAAAAACTCCCCATAGGACGGATTGTCTATATCACGTCCTATAAGGGAGTTACTATACTTTTATTTTTTATGCTTCGCCCTGTTCTGCAAGATACAAATTCAAGAATGCCTCTGCATTTACATATTTGTTCTGAATACGGGATTTTACTTATTGAAAATGCTTTGCTTTTTTCGTTTTTTTACAACCATAAACTGAATCAGGCAGCCTGCTGCTGTAAATATGAATTCCATTCCAACCAGAATCAATACATTTTTGACTCCTCCTGTCTCATTTACTTTTATACTTACATTGTTTGCATTCATGCTATATATTATGAATGCAATAAAACCGAATATATTTCCTCCCAGGAATGCTCCCGGTAAACCTTCCGCCAGTTGGTCTGTACGGTATACAACAACACCTGTCAGTATTGCAGCTATTATAAAAAGCGGCAAAAAAATACTGCTGCAAAAGTTCAAAAACAGCCCATCACATAGTATGACATTAATCCACATTAAAGTAAGTATATGAAATACTGAAGATAATTTTCTGTTTTTAAGATAAGAGATCAGAATGCACACCATAAGCACGATCAGCACTGCCAGAATGGATGCCTCTTTTCCTGCTATTCTCCTGTAATATCCGTCTTCATCTGTCATTGAGTCAATGCAATATCCGATCAATATCGCTGCTTCCCATAAAGTTACACATATATAATAAATTTTTTTCCGATATGCACTTCCTGTCCAGCATAGAAACACACCGATCAGGAATACTGCTACTAATGCAAATATAATTACAGAAACTATCCATGAAACATTCATTATCGTACCTCGTATTTTACTTTTCAGTTATATTTTTGTGGATCATTTTTTAGTGCAAAACTGTTCAGCCTGCCATTTTTATCAAATCCAAATGTGACTCCAACTCCAAATTCTTTCCAATATCCCAGACTGTCACCACCACATAAGCCATATGCATACTTTTCTGCTGTGGTAGAATAATGTCGTTCCTTTGAATCCCGGCAGGTTACAACACAAAGTTTATTTTCCCTGATACATGCATAAATCTTGTCACTGGAATTTCCATTCCAGAGATAATATTTGCCGTTTCTTTTATACAAAGTCAGCGGTCTGTCACCTCCGTAGGAATTCATATAGGTCACTCTGCCGCCAATGTAATAATATATGTCACAGCTGTAATAAACACTACCATAAAATATTTTCTGAATTTATCTTTGATTTCTTTTGTATTCATACAGGTACCCATCTCCGTTTATTTCCTGTAATATTTAATAGATGTGATCACAAAACCTCTTGGATTATTTGCAGGTCTTACAGTAACTACATTTCGTCCGACAGGTGTCCCAAACACATCTTTTTTCAAAGTAATGGTTGCTCCGGTTCTTGTTCGCACAGCCTTATAAAAACTGGTGTTTGTCTCATCCTGCCACCATAACTCTTTAATCAGATATTTACCTTTTTTTACAGGAAGATTTACCTTGCTCACCCTGATTCCATAAATATTATAAATGTAGTTATGAACTACTTTTTTGGGAACAAGCATATTCAGACCAGTGCTGTATTTGTCATATCTGTCTCTGTAAGTATACAGAAAATCTCTTCGCACAATTGTCGGAAGTTTTTTCTTAAGTTCTGTAGTATTCTTGTAAGTAACTACATAGCACATTTTCTCCAGCCAGCTTCTTGTACTCTGCTTTTTGAAGATATTCATGTTAATTCTGGCAGCTGCATTTGCATCTACTGCACTGGTTCCTGCTATAGATGTAAAACTCAATGTAAATAATAAACAAACTGCCAGCAACTTTGATAAAATTTTTCTTTTTTTACTCATACCTCAATCTCCCTTTCACTTTATTTTTTATATACTTTGCCTGTTAATTATACTCCTTTGAATAATTTTGAGAAACCTTTTTTACACCAACTGCATTTTTTACGTAATGAACTGCATTTTCTTGACTTTGCATGTCAAAAAGTTGATAATAAAACAGAAATGTATTTCTCATGTTTTATACTGATACTATGAAATACTTTCTGAAGGAGAACGTTTATGTTAAAAATCGCAATCTGTGATGATAATACGGTACAGTTGGATATCATCCAGAAAGAACTGAAGAAAAATATAAATAATGAAATTCCTTATTCTGTTGACACTTTTGATAATGACAAATCTTTTAACAACATGTTGCTGTCTGGTACCTGTCCTTATGATATCATTTTTATGGATATTAACCTGGGAAATTCATCTGCATCAGGAATTGATCTTATACATAAAGTAAATTTTCTGAATCCATCCTGCCAGGTTATTTACATTAGCCAGTATCTGGAATTCGCATCTGATGTCTATGATACTCAACACACTTACTTTATGAACAAAGAAAGGTTACCCGAGCTTCTTGGAAAAGCACTACATGCATCCCTTCATAATCTTTCCTGTTCAGATGGCACCAGTTGTCTTTATCTCAAAACCCATAAAAAACAATGCAAAATACCACTGAATGAAATTATATATATGGAACGCAATCTAAGAGAAACCACTGTAATTACACGCACAGAAAAATTTTGTACTTCTGAAAAAATTGACCAGCTTCTGGAACGGCTTCCCTCTTATTTTATTCCATGCCACAGAAGCTTTGCCATAAATCTGAAACTGGTCAGTTCTATTCAACAATATTCCGTTTCTTTTCCCAATGGCAAAACTGTGCCTGTAGGACGCACTCATTACTCTGATATAAAAAAAGCTTTTGCATTATTGAATACCTATACAAACTGATCTCTCCGATACCCCAGGATACAAAAATTCCCAGGCGCTTCTGCATCTAAAGTGTCCCGGGAATTTTTATTTTGTATTTTATGGTTCCTGTGCAGCTGCTTCAGCATTCGGATTATACCAGGTTGCAACTCGTTCCAGTTTTCCACTGGTATGGGACAGTTCCCAGAGTTCTGTATTATTCTGTCCGCTTTCAGGAACAAACTGTGTCAGGAAGATTCTGTCTCCAACTTCATTGAATCCTCCGCCCATATATAAGTTGAATTCTCCAAGATCAAAACTTTCTTTTCTATTTTTGTCGTTAAGATCCCATCGATACAGGGTTGTTTTTCCATCAGCAACATATTTATAATACAGACCATCTCCTGCAATAATGCTCTTTGCTGACATGCCCATTATAATTTTTGAACTTTTGTCTGTTTTTGCATTATATGCACAGGTTGTATAAGTACCATCATTCTCCTGATACACATAATAAATCTTATCTCCGTTAATTCCCAGCATAGAACCTTTGATCTGATCCGTTTTTCTTATATTTTTATAGCATGGTTCTGAAATACTCCACACAGTACCTTTTCCATTAGTGGAAACCCACAGATGATCATTACCATCCCTGAAAATATGTGCCCCTAAATCTTCCTCTTCACCAGTTTCAAGATTTTGTCTGTGCCCTGATTTCTCACCATTTTCATTGCGATATGTATAATATAAATATCCATCATAAATACACATCTTCGTATTACCCTGCATGTTATTGGTAAGAATTTCCTGGTTGTTTCCGTCCAGATCCATACGGATGATCTGTGCAAAAGGTTCACCTTCTGCAAAAATTTTTTTCAGATATATTTTCTTATCATACAGAATCATGGAATCTGCATAATTTCCGGACATGCAGTGAAATCCCTTCATGTGCACATCATTTACCGTATAAATTTCACCATCTTGTTCCCACATATGTTTGCTGGTATATACTACAGAATCTTCTGTTTTTTCTTCTACCGCCTCAGTCACTTCAGCTGGAATTTTTTCTGGCTTCTCTGCATCTGAAACTTCTGTATTTTTTATTTCATCCGCTTTTGTTCCAGTTTCTTCTGTATCTGATACAGTATCTGTGGATGGTGTTTCTGATGAAATCAATTTTGCTGTCGTAATACCTCCTGCTGCAAGTGCTACTACTGCTGCTGCAATTATCCATTTTTTGGCAGAAGACTTTTTCTTTGCTTTTTCCGGAGTGAATGCAATTGTTTTTTCTGTATCCTTTTCATCCAGAGCTATTGTCTGCTCCTCCTGCAACAAATGCTCTGCATTTCCAATCCTCCTTAATGCATCATACATTTCTTTCATAGAAGCAAATCTGTCTTCTGGTCTGTACTCACAGGCTTTCATAATCACCCACTTCAATTCTGAACTTCCGGTGCATGGCTCCGGCAAGGCTTCTCCGTTCATTCTCTGCATAAGTGCATTTTCCTGATCCGCATACGTTATTGGTTGTGGATATGGTGGATAAAAAGGCAGCCTGTTTTTATTCAGAAGGCGATATAATACTATCCCAAGAGAATACACATCAATCTGTTGGATGTAGTCACTGCTGGAACTTCCAAAATAAATCTCAGGTGCCATATAATTCGCTGTACCTTTCTTGGAAAGTCCCCCTGTAGTTTTGTCTATCACTCTGGCAATTCCAAAATCGCCCAGTTTAAACCTTCCAAGACTATCTACGAAAATATTTCCCGGTTTCACATCACGATGAACCAGATTATGTTCTGCTGCAAAACAAAGTGCACTGCTGATCTCTTTTCCAAGCTTCAGCACTGTATTAGCGTCTATAGAGTGATTCAGCATCCATTCAACCAAAGGAGTCAGTAACTCCATTTTTATCAGAATATCCCAGCCTATCTCATCTTTATGTTCTATAATACAATGATCTTCATAAGAGACAATGTTCGGATGCTCCTTCAATAACACCATAACCTTGATTTCATCCTGAATCTCATCTACAAATCCTCTGAAATAACTGGTTGCTGAAAGTTGATCCATACCTGTAGCCATAACATTTTTTATATCATCCTGAGACCTGGGTATCTGGATTACTTTTAATGCTGCCCTGATTTCTACCTCTGTATCTTTTTTCTTTATTTCAAAAACGGTACCTGTAGCACCTTTCCCAATTTCTCTTATAATAACCCAGTCATTAAACACTGTAGTTCCTACTTGATATTCCATTTTTCGACTCCTTCCCTGGACAAAAGCTCTCCAAATCTGTCTATATATTTCATTGTACAAAACCGTTTTTGTCTTTACAAGAAAAAACTAGGATTTCCTGATAAAAAAACAAAATACCCTCACAGGTGTCTGTTCCTGTAAGGGTATCCGTTTCCTTTTTCTATACACGCCTTTTTGATTGATGGTTGGATTATATCATATTTCTTTATCCAGATAAAGTACCTTTGCATCAATGGTCCTTTAACTGTCATGAACTGCATCAATTTTCAAATATTCTGATCTTCCACTCAGTTTATCAGGTCTTTCAGCTTGTCATTTTCGCTGATTGCTCCCTGATACATATGATACAGATAGAAATTTTTCTCCTCCATAGCTGTATCTGTAACACTTTCCAGAAGAAACTCTACCCTGTCATCTGCCAGCAGATACTGTATTACAAAACGGTCAAAATCATCTTCTTCTCTGAGAATTCCATAACCACACTGACCAAGTATCTCATCAAGGCGTTCCCTGGTGATCACATGCTCTTTGTGAGACAGAGATTCCTGTCCAAGAAACAGGAGATAACAAACCAGTGTGGTTCTGTCTATATCTACTGTACCTTTAATATAATTTCGTACAGATTTCTCTCCGGAACGGTTTTTCTGATATCCTCGTTCCCCGGAAGTTGCCGCAGCATTGGTAAGTGCATATTCTTTATCTGTCTGAAGTTCCAGATTTTCCTTTTCCTGAAGTTTTTTTGTAATCACTTCTTCATCAGAAAGTTTATCCCAGTCTTTTTCATAAGAACGTATTCCATGTGCCAGCTTTTTCTTTTCTTCTACAGTCAGCCTGCTGACATCTGCTCCGTAATACTCCAGCTGGATCTCCAGCCAGTCTGCTGAAATATATTCAAAATAGAAATAATTAAAAGCATCATAAATATTGCCAAAAGAGATTCCACATGCATCCAGAGTATCCAAGATTTCCTGGTCATCTTTAAATCTGCTGCGGAGTTTGGCAGCACATTTCAGAAGATTCAGTTCAGATGCAGCCTGTTCCAAGCCAAATCCGGTCTTTCTGGCAGCAATGTAATTCTCTGCTTTTTCTTCTATATAATAAACAAGGTATTTACAGAAATAATAACGGGCTTTCTCCCTCACACTACGAAAATCTTCTTTGTTCCGTTCCATAAATTCAAGAAATTCTTCTTCTGTAGTCTGAGCACTGATCTCACCAGCCAGTCTCCTGGTCACTTTCTGGGTTTCCAGAACTTCTCCCTTCATGTTGGAATTAGACTTTACGTATTCTTTCAGTTCTCTGTAGGTAACTGTAGAACCATTAAACCAGTTATCTGCTGCCCCATTATTGATTTTTTCCTCTGCAAGTTTTTCCAGATGGATCCACTGATCATAGGACAGACCTCTGGAAAATGCATAAATCAGACTTGCCTCAATGAAATTTCTGGCATATAGCTGTTCACAGCCATTTTCTTTCAGTTTGGTTTCCAGCTGTTCAAGAGACATATGACTGACAAAGCCCACTGCAATCAGTCGATATCTCAGTGGAATCTTTTTCATCTTCTTTGCGTCCATTTCCATGCATTCTTTTAATAACTGTACGGTATCCTTTTTACTGAAATCCTGTATCATTTTCTCGAATATTGATGCCATGATTCATTTCCCTTTCATACTCTTTATATTCCTGACGGATCTGCTGCTCTACTGTCTCCGGAATTTCACCTTTGCTCAGAGCGTCAAAAATCTCATAATCTTCCATAATGATCCTGTTCATTTCTCCGATTTTGTGAATCAGTTCCGTCTCCCAGTCACCGCGAAGTGATATCCTGCATTCCATGGAAACCGGTTCTTTATAATACCGTATCCCTTTTGGCAGAATCTCATTTCTTTTTCCAGCATACCAGCACATCAGTCTGGACGCAATTACTTTTTCATTCCACAGACGTTCCTGTTTCAGACTGATCTGTCTGGCACCTGACAGGATGCTTATATTATACCGTATACAGTCCCTGTTTTCCCAGTTTTTTCCACTCTTTATCTGAAAAATCACACAGCCTTTTCCATTTTCTTCTGTTACAGATATAGCACCTGCTTTTCTCAGACATTCTGCTGCCTTATGAAGATATGCAGCAGCCTCTTTCTGCTTCTTCTGACCGGAAGTGGAAAAACAATATTTCAGTAATCCAATATCCTTATTTTCCATATTCTACGCTCCTTCTGCTATAGTTCTGGATTTATTATAGATCAAGTGGATTACAGGTTTGTTCTTTTTTCTTTGTAAAACAAAAGACTGACGTATCTGCCAGTCTTTTATAAAATCAAACATTATTTTGTATGCTATCTATTAACTTCCGGGTGACAATACCTCTGACGACTTCATTGTTGTTCTCTTGCCATGTTTTTAACGCTCCCAACGTACCTAATCCGATGTTTCCATCTGCTTCAATTCCCAGTTTTGTCTGAAGTTCACTTATACTTTCAGTTTTTCCCTGTTCTATTCATTCCAGAAATTTCTCTCCGGATTCGATAGTTCTTCCTCTGTAATTACATTAAGTGCCTCTGCCATCTTATTTGTTCCATTAACATAGGCATCTTTAACCCAATTATTGTTTGGCTCTTTTTCAAACATCTTATTAATTAATCTGCAAAGAACAATCCCTCAAACACTTCACTTTTCACCTGATAATCCCAGTCACCAACTTCAAGCCAGCCTCCATTGCCATCTTCTCCCTGGACATAGACCCAGTCTTCGCCATCTGTATAAGGGAATGCCACCATCTGTGGTTCCAGCCAGATTTCTTCGGAATCTGTATTCATTTCTGCGTAAACAGATAATTCCTGTTTCAGAGTAACCACATAATCATCTGGTGTTCCCGGATAAGTAAAATCTCTGCTGTAATTATAATAATCCTGCGAAATCATAGTCAGACTGCCATTCTGATCAAGCTTCCAGGATGCTTCCATTGCTTCTGTTCCCATGATGTTACATCTTACTTTTGTGTGGATTTCTCCATTTTCAACTTTCATATTTTCCGGCCAGGATAAAATCTGTCCTAAATTTGATAAAGAACTACCATTATACTTATAAAAAGTACACTTTGGATCATCACTTGGACCATTTTCATAAACAATCAACAGAGTATTTTTCCCATCCAGACTTACCCCATAGAGATTATTCTCTGTATTTTCTCCATTATTTGTAATCCCTGCAGCACCTGCCTGAAGGTTATAAGAATCCTGTGCACCATTTCCTGATGGCTGTACAGACATCTGAATATTCTCAGCAGTTCCATCCTGATCCAGATCCAGACTGAAGGAAGAGCCCAGTGACACAAACTCACCTTTCAGCATTCTCCTGACAGAATCGGCACCTGCATCTGTTCCGGTATTGTTACCAGTCTCTCCTTTTTCTATTGCGCTTAAAAGATCTACATTATTTTTCTCATAAGCATTAAATACAGAATCAGAAAAATCGTCCGGCATCACGGTACCATGGTACCAGCTTTTGGAATTGAAATAATCCTGCAGATCTGCCGACTTAAAGATCCATCCATGTCTTGCATAAAGCTCGTTCTTTGCCAGACGAATTTCCTGCGCTGACAATCCAGAGAGTTCTTCATAAGTATACGCTCTGCTGTCACTGTCCGGTAAAATATACTCGCCTTCTGCTGCATACACATCCACCTGACCTGAAGTCACCATCGGACTGACACATAATACCATTGCCATCATGATAATATTAACTATTTTTCTCTTCATTTTTATATTCTCCTTGTTATATTGTCAGGACTTCTACATCCTGCATTTTTTCAGTGTACAAAACTTCTGCTATTTCTGATTATAGCAGGTCAGAAATCCTGTTCACATCCCTGACTATATATCTGATTATACAAAATCTCTGTTGCATATTTGTTTAGTTTTCATAAAAATGAGAGGAACCTTGTTAAAAGTATCCTCTCATTTCTTCTTAATCTATATTTTGCAAATATCAGAATTCACTTGTCTTTACTTTTCTTTCTTCTCTTTCTCATATTCCTTCAGGGCTTTCAGTGCCTTCTCACCCTGAGGATACAATATAATAATATTAAATATGGTCATCAGTCCGATTCCCACATCTCCCAGATCCCATACGAAAGTATAGGCTGCCAGACCACCAATAAACAGCATCACCAGTGCCAATACTTTGTAGGCTGTCTGGGATGCCCAGTTATCGCCAAAAAGATATGCCACATTGCTTCTGGAGTAAAAGAGAATTCCAAGGAATGTGGAAAAGCTGAACATAAACAGTGTGGCTGCAATAAAGATCACACCAAATTCTCCCAGATGGTATCTCATAGCTGTCTGAAGAAGATCCATCCCGGAAAGACCTGCTACCATGTCTTCCGGTACAAGAAGCATGATAAATGCTGTACAGCTGCAGATTACAATGGTATCAATAAAAACTCCCAAAGCCTGTACCAGACCCGCTTTGACAGGGCTGCTGCACTCTGCTGCCGCTGCCGCACATGGAGCAGAACCGGAACCTGCTTCGTTGGAAAAAAGTCCTCTCTTGACTCCATTCATAAGAACAGCTCCAAATCCCCCTGCTGCCACCTGACGTAACCCAAAAGCTTCCTGGAAAATTCTGGAAAATACTCCCGGAAGATTCCCTATGTTCATCACGATAATAACCAGGGTGATAACAAAATAAAGTGCTGCCATCACTGGAACGAGAAAATCCAGAACTCTAACTGTAGCGTTTTTGCGAAGTACAATCACCGCTGACAGAGCAACCAGAACAACAGTTGTGTAAATCGGCGGAATAGAAAATGCATTCTTAAAAGAAGATACTACTGAGTTGCTGACCACCTGGCTGATACCGCACCAGCAGATCAGACCGGAAACAGCAAACAAAGTAGAGATCAGTACTTTTTTTCTCTTCCGTCCCTGTTTTTCCTCTACAAATGCATGGATATAGTAAGCCGGACCTCCACGATAACCGCCATACAGGGGATCTTTTTCTTTGAAAAGCTGTGCAAGAGTTGCCTCAACAAAAGCTGTAGATGAACCAATCAGGGCTGTTACCCACATCCAGAATACCGCACCGGCTCCACCTACAGAAACTGCTGCAACTACTCCTGCCAGATTTCCCATACCAACTCTGGTAGCAGTAGATACGATCAATGCCTGAAAAGATGACAGACTGCTTTCATGCTCTTTCTTTTCTACCAGTGCCTTCACCATATCCGGAAACAAACGCAAGGGTAAAAATCGTGTACGAATAGTAAAATAAATGCCTGTAGGTATCAGCAGGATGATCAGCAGTGAAATCCCAAGGCTGTTTCCTCCAGGCAGGGGAATATGCAGCAGATCTCCCCACAAAAAACTATAGACTTTTTCAATTAAATTTACGATCATTATAAGTATTTCCTCTCCCAATACTGAAAAATCCAACAGAAAATCTCTGCCAGACAGTTACTCTCTCAGTATAGCCTATATATACCCTTAAACACAAGGACTTTTGGGGTTTAAAGCCAAAATACTTTAAACTTTTGAATTCAAAAAGGCAGAAAACCATCACAATTTTCCACCTTTTCAAAATTTTATATCTGATTATTCTATATGATATTTACTGAAGTGCAGCTCTTTTCACCTGGGTCAGTGCTTTGGCAACGGCCGGTATGGAAATCACGATTACTGTGATGATTCCCTCTGCCAGCAGATAACTGTAATTATACACAATCGGATATACTGCAGTAAGAGATTTCGGGAAATTGTCCGGCATGTAGCTCATCCAGTAGAGATATCCTCCCAGAGCATGGAAAGCTCCTCTGGCGATTACAGCCACAATATAGCCTTTCAGAAGTCCATGGCTCTGTTTTGCAAAAAATCCTGCCACACCAAGTGCTGCAAATGCAAGTATATAATCACAGCATACCTGGAAAAAAGAAAGTACATATGGTTCCTGGATAAACTGCAGGATACCATAAGCAAGACCAGCCATAATACCGGTGCTTACACCGTACCAGTTGGCAATCAGCACGATAAAGAGCATACTGCAAAGTGTTACGCTGCCGCCCCATGGCAGTTTGAAAATCTTCAGATAAGAAGTAACAAATGCAAGCGCAATGGCAACTGCACAGAATACCAGCTGTCTTGTTGTCAGCTTCTTTTTGTCTGAATTTTTACCTGCAAAACAGATTGCCAGCAGGAACAGAATAATGCCTGCTACGACTGTGATCACATATCCGGCAGTGGTAAGTCCACCGTCAGCATTTACCATTAAGTTAAACATAAAAAGACCTCCCTCTTTTTTATAAAATAATAGTAACTGTTCAGTACCCTCACAGTTACGAGTCAAAATGCATTCCAAATCACCTTCGGTGATGGCATTTTGCCTTGTATGTCTCAGGATTTTGGCAAAAAACGTGCCAAAACACCTCGCGGGATACTACCTTCTGAATAGTTACAAATAATATCAGATGAACGGGTTATAAAACCTGCCAAAGCGAATGGTTACTATAAGGCTGACCAGAAGCAGGATCACACCCAGCCCCAGTGCAAGGAAATCTCTTCTGGCAAAGGGTCTCCTGGTGTACCAGGTACGTTTTTTGTGTTTGCCAAATCCCCTCAGTTCCATAGCATTGGAAATTGTATCAATCCGATTCAGACTGGTAAGAATCAGCGGCAGAAGGATATTTACTGAGTTCTTCAGTCTGGCAAAAAAGTGTTCATTTTTTCCCAGCTCCACACCTCGTGCCTGCTGTGCCTGGCTGATACTGTGATAGTCTCTCTGAATATCCGGAATGTATCTTAATGCAATAGCAACAGAATAGCCTACTTTATAAGAAATACCAATACTATTCAGACTTGCTGCAAACTCACTGGGGTTTGTTGCAGAAATAAACAAAATTGCTACAGGCAGTGCAACAAAATATTTCAGCGAAATATTTACCATATAAAACAACTGTTCTGCAGTAAGGTCATATCTCCAGAACAAATGGCAGAGCACATGCCTTGTTCCATACAAAGTCGTTCCCTGATTGGGATCAAACAAAAAGATAAACAGGTTATTAAGAAGCAGAAATACCAGCATAAAGATCATCATAAACCGTACTTCCCGGTATTTAATCTTACTGAGCTTGAAAGCTGCCAGACTTACTACAAACAATCCCAGCAGAACCCAGGTATTATAAGTGATCATACTTGCAAAAGTAAAAAGCAGGAAGAATGCCAACTTTGTTGTTCCTGTCATTTTGTGTATGACGCTGTCTCTGTCCAGATAATTCAGTACAGTCTTAGCGGCCATGCTCTCTCACCTCCCTGTCTTCCTCTATAAATCGTTCTACAAATGCCTCCGGCGGTGTAATCTCACAGTGATTAGCCAGTGTAAAAAGACTGGTCTCCTTAAGTGCTGCCTGACGGATCAAAGCCGGATCACATAGAACTTCTGATGCCCTGCAGTCAGCAATCAGTCTTCCATCAGAAAATACAAGTGCTCTGGGGGTATATTCCAGCATCAGATGCATATCATGAGTGATCATTACTACCGTTACTCCCTGTTCATTCAGCTTACAAAGAAACTCCATAATCTCTGTATAATGTTTAAAATCCTGTCCTGCTGTAGGCTCATCCAGAATGATCAGTTCCGGATCCTGTACCAACACACTGGCAATGGTCACACGTTTTTTCTGTCCGAAACTCAATGCAGATATCGGCCAGTTACGGAATGGATAAAGACCGCAGATTTTCAACGTATCTTCTACTTTCTGGCGGATTTCTTTTTCTGATTTTCCGGATTTCTGAAGACTCAATGCTACCTCGTCATAAATCATGGTCTTGGAGATCATCTGATTGGGATTTTGCATAACATAGCCGATATATTTGGCACGATGACGAATATTTTCTTTCAAAAGATCTTGTCCATGGAAAAAGATTTCACCGGAATCCGGAGTTTCAAACCCACAGATCAATTTGGAAAAAGTAGATTTGCCGGCACCATTCCGTCCTACAATACTGACCATTTCCCCTTTATTAATAGTCAGTGTTACCTCACGTAACGTCTGATGTTCTTTCGTATATCTAAAAGACAAATTTTTTACTTCCAGAAGTTTTTCACCCTCTTCCTCTGATTTCGGAAGAGACTGGGCCTGGAACCAGTCCTGAATCTTTTTTTTGTCAGTTTCACTGAGCACTACAGAATCTACATGGCAGGGTTTTTTATCTTTTGTGATTTCTACACCGGCATAACGCATGGCAGATATATAGAGTGGTTCCCGAATGCCATTATCTTTCAGAAGACTGGTAGAAAGCAGTTCATCCGGCGTAAGATCTGCCAGAATTCTTCCTTCGTTTACCAGCACGATCCGGTCTACGTTTCTCCAGAGCACATCTTCCAGACGATGCTCAATGATCAGAACAGTGGTATCTGTTTTTTTCTGTATCTCATCAATCAGCTCTATTGCCTGTTTGCCTGCGGCAGGATCCAGGTTTGCCAGAGGTTCATCAAAAAGAAGGATTTTTACCTGATCCACCATAACTCCCGCAAGACTGACACGCTGTTTCTGGCCTCCTGACAGTTCATGGGGCGCATAATCCAAATGGTTCTCAATTCCTACAAGTTCTGCTGCATGTCTGGTGATCTTATGCATTTCATTCTGAGGTGTACAGCTGTTTTCCAGTGCAAAAGCGATATCTTCTCCAACTGTCAGTCCGATAAACTGGCCGTCAGGATCCTGCAGCACTGTCCCCACATGGGCAGACAGTTCAAAAATACTGCTGTGGGGAGCATCGACTCCATCTACCATAAGAGTTCCTTTACACTCTCCCGGATTGGAAAAAGGATTCAGTCCGTTTACGCATCCGGCCAGAGTGCTTTTGCCACTGCCGGAAGGTCCTGCGATCAGCACTTTTTCACCAGGATAAATATCCAGGCTGATTCCGGTAAGTGTAGGACGCTTCTGTGCCCGGTACTGGAAGGAAAAATCTTTAAATGAAATTATAGGGGACTTGTTTTCCGTCATATAAACACCTCAACATATAAATTTACAGAAGAAAAGCCTCTTCACAAGCCATAAAAGCTACATGAGAAGGCTTTATACAGTTTCTTATTCCTGATCCAGTGATCCTTTTTTGGCAATTGTTCTGGTATATGCCATGATCAGAAGCCCACCTACGATCACGCCGGTAATGGTATTGGAGATTGCTGCAAATACACCCTGTGCAAATACCTTGTTTGCAGGCTCTGCATAGATCAGAATGTCAAGTACAGGTGCAACAACTACCCAGCCGATCACATGAGCAACTACGTTTGCTCCAACAAATGCTGCTACTTTACTTTTGCCAAAGTCACCTTCCTGAACGTTCAGTTTCTTTGCAAACAGACCAATGATCACACCAACAAAAGCAGATGTGATAACCCAGCTCCACCATGGGCTTCCGCCCCATGACAGATCAATAAGTGCATGTCCGATAAAACCGATCAGGCCACCTGCAACCGGTCCGTAGATTGCAGCCAGCAGTGCAAGTACTGCATACTGAAGACTGATATTTGTATTGGGAACAGGACTTGGTATTGCTACAAAACGTCCCAGTACAAAGAACAGTGCTGCACCGATACCTACGGCAACAACTGTTTTGATACTACTATTGTTTTTCATATTAGTTTCCTCCTCAAAAAAGTACATCTATATACCAATGCCAGTGATAGTATAAGTCTTTTGGGCAGATTTTGTCAACAAATTCCCAGTGCTTCTTTGGCAAGCTGATCCACCATATCGTTATATTTGTCGTTGGAATGTCCTTTGACTTTACGAAACTGAATTTTTATTTTCCGTGAAGCTTCTCTGTAAAAATCCCGATAGGCAATGGTTCCCGGTTTGTTTGCCTTCCAGTCTCCGTTACACCAGCTGGCGATTCCCTGATAATCATGATATATAATAATAGAAGGAATCTTATGATCCAGTGCATACTGCATGGCAGCTTCGGAACCTTTGATCTCGCCTGCTACATTACGCATCTGTGCAAGTTCCGGGTCTGTCATCTTATGTGAAAATTTTTCTTCTTTTCCATCAACAAGAACTACCATTCCATAAGAAAATTCTTTCGTGGCAGCATGGTAGCTTCCATCTACATAGATCTCCACTGCGTTTTCTGTATTTTCTGATTTATTTTTTCCTGATGAGACTGATCTGGTAATTCCTGCTTCTCTATCCTTCTGACCTGTCTGTGCTCCGGTAACTCCCAGATACGCTTCTGCCTCTTCTCTGGTTCCAAAACTCTTATATATCGCTCCCGGATATCCCATCACCTGTTTCTTACAGTCATCCCAGGTAAGGAATATCCCGGTCTTTCGTCCCTGTTTTACTGCATAAAATTTCTTTTTTGCCATGTAGCCTCCTGCATACTTTGATGTTTCATAACTTTGCGAATACCTTTTCTTCTTCCGTTACTGAAAACTTATAAAAAGTTATAAACTTCTATGTTTCATTCCTACTTC